>JAITNA010000018.1 GCA_031290715.1 Eubacteriales Family XIII. Incertae Sedis bacterium
GTTTCCCGAAAAACCCCTTCTTCTGTTCAAATTCCATCAGTTCAATTTCTCCGCGAATTCTTCTGTTTCCCGTTCCCCGAGCAATAGCGAAAGTACAGACGTGACGCCCTGTTCCTGCATGGTGACGCCGAAGAGCGCATCCGCGTACTCCATCGTCGAGCGCTGATGTGTGACAAGGGTAAACTGCGTTTCCTTGAAGCCCGCCACATAGTTGGCAAAGCGGTGGATGTTCGTTTCGTCGAGGGCCGCGTCGATTTCGTCGAGGATGCAGAACGGCGTCGGCTTCGCGCGCAGGATCGAAAAGAGCAGCGCGATTGCGATCATGGATTTCTCGCCGCCGCTGTAGCTGTCAATGCTCGCAAGGTTGGTTTTCCCGGGTGGGCTGATCTTGATTTCAATGCCGCTTTCCAAGGGATCGTTCTCATCGTCGAGCAGGATTTGCCCTTTGCCGCCGCCGAACAGGAGCGCGAAGGTTTCGCTGAAAGTTTCCGCCACCTTGTCGAAACAATCGCGGAATTTCTCCCGGCTGATCTTGTCCATGTCACGCACGATATCCTGAAAGTCCTTCATCGACGCCAAAACGTCGTCCCGCTGCGTCGTGAGGAACGTGTAGCGCTCACTCGTTTCCTCGTATTCGCGGATCGAGCCGGGGTTGACCTCTCCGATCTCCTTGATCCGGTCCTTGATCGCCCGGTTTTCTTTGATCCCCGTACTCATTACGAAATCATCCTTTTTGAACTCCAGTGCGTGGACGTAGGACAGCTCGAACTCATCGAAGAGTTTTTCTTTCCACGTCGTCAGCCTGGTGTCCTGTCTGCCGAGTTCGACTTCCATCCCGTTCTTCGCGGAGATCGCCGCTTCGATCTTGTCCGCGCCGCGGCTTTCCGCAAGTTCGGTTTCTTCGATTTTCAGACGGATTTCCCGGCGCTCGGAAACAAGCGTTTCAAGGTCGGCATCAAGCTCCTGCTTCTCCTCTTTCAAAGCGGCCAGCGCGATCTCCGCTTCCTCTTCCGACACCCCGGCCTCCGCGCCGAAAAGCTCTTGCAGCTCCCGCCGCTTCGCTTCCGATTGAAGGCGCATATCCTCGGCGCCGCGCTCCGCCGCGGCAAGGACGGCATCCGCGTTTTCCTTGTCGCGATTTGCCGCCGCCACGCGCAGACGAACCTCTGTCGCGGCTTCCGCGGCCAGATCGCTTTCCCGCTTCGCGTCCGCAAGGCCGTTCATCTCCCGCTCGATATCGGCGGCGCTCCCGTCGATCCGCTGCGTGAGCGTTTGCACCGCGGCTTTAAGTGTTTCAATCATGCCGCTGCTGTTTTCGCGGTCCCGCGCGATTCCCACAAGCTCGGCCCTTCGCTTCTCAATGCGGGACGTCAATTCTCCGAGCTTGTATTCCGCGGTTTTCAGCCCCGCTTCGGCGCGAATCCGGTCCGCGTCTTTCCCGCGAAGCTGCGCGTCGCTTTCCCGTATCTTTGTCAGATACGTTTCGCTGCGCAAGGTCAGCGCTTCCATCTCCGTTTCCAACGCGCCGCTGTTTTGCTTCAGCTCCTCGATTTCCCGCGTCAGGGTTTCGATCTCGTTTCTGCGTTCCAGAAGGTTTGCCGACTTGTTCCGCAAAGACCCGCCCGTGAGCGCGCCCGCCGGGCTGACGACTTCCCCGTCGCGCGTCACAATGCGCCATCCCTCCTTGTTTTTCGCGGAAAGCGCGATCGCGTCGTCAAGGGTGTCCGCGATCAATACCCCGCCGAGCAAATACTTGAATACATTTTCATACTTCGGTTCATAGGAAATGCGGTCGAGCGCGTAGCCCGCGAATCCATCCCCCTGATCCATCGCCTTGCTCTTTTCAATCGGACGCGGGCGAATCGATTTCACGGGGAGAAACGTCAGCCGCCCCGCCTTGTTTTCTTTCAAAAATCCGATGGCGTGTTTGGCGTCCGCGTCGCTTTCGCAGATGATGTTTTGAAGCGTCGCCCCCAAAGCCGTTTCGATCGCCGTTTCAAAGCCCTGCTCCGCTTTCATGAGCTCGGCCGTGACGCCGTACAGACCGGCGCCCTTGTTCTTCATCAGGGCGCGCACGCCCGCGTGATATCCCTCGTAATTGCTCTCCATCTCTTCGATGGTTTTTTTTCGCGAAGACTGTTTTTCGGTTTGCAGGCGCACCGCTTCCACGCGAATCCGCTTGTCCGCGATCTCGGAAACGGTTTTGTCATAGGAAGCGCGCGCATCCTCGGCCTGTTTTCCGAAAGCCGCGGTTTCCTCTGTGAACGCCGTCAGGCTGCCGCGCATCGCCGCAATCTCTTTTTCCATTGCGTCCCGCTCCGCGCCCCCGGATTCCAATTCCCGCCCGATGACGCCTTCCGTTTCGTCGAAACTGCCAAACAGCCCTTCCCCCGAACTCAGCTCCGCTTCTTTCAGGGAGCGTTCGCGGCTGAGTTCAAACATGCCGGCTTTGAGCTCGTCAATCCGCGCGACCTTCTCCGTATAGACCGACTCCTTGTCCGCGGCGGCGGCGAGCAGGATCGCAAGCTCGGACCCAAGCGTCTGCAGCGCTTCTTCAAATCCGCTCCGCTCCGCGGAAAGCCGCCCGATCGCCTCGTTCTCCCGCTCCATGCGGCGCGCCAGTTCCTCTGTTTCGGCGGTCAGGCGAACGCAGTCCTTTTCAATGCCCTTTCTGCGTTCCTCGCTGACCAAAGACGCGCTTTCAAGGCCCATCGCCCGCTTCACATTGTCCGAAATGCGGTCGCGCAATCCGTTTGCGCGGTCCTCCAGCTCCATATCCCGGCCGCGCATCGCGGAGAGCCTTGCGTCGGTTTCCGCTTTCGCCCGGCGCAGCGTTTCAAGCCGGTTTCCGGCTTCCGCAAACTGTTCCGAGAGTTCCCGGTTTTTCCCCTGAAGGTTCTCGATATTTTTTAATGTAATATTGATTTCAAGCTCGCGGTACTGCGCCGACAGCGCCGCGTGCTCGCGCGCCTTTTCGCTCTCCTCGCGCAGTCCGTCGATCCGCGACTCAATGTCGATCACGATGTCGTTCAGGCGGTCCAAATTGCCGCTTGCGCTCTCCAATTTGCGTTCGGCTTCCGCGCGCTTGCTTTTGTATTTGATGATACCGGCCGCTTCTTCAAAAACCTCGCGCCGCATATCGGGCTTGTCGCTGACAATCTTGTCCACCCGGCCCTGCCCGATGAAAGAATACCCGTCCACGCCGATCCCCGTATCCATGATGAGCTCGCGGATATCCCGCAAGCGGCAGTGATTGCCGTTGATGAAATACTCGCTCTCGCCGCTCCGGTAGAGCCGCCGCTTGATCGCCACCTCGCTGTAGTCGATTTCAAGGAGCCCCGACGCGTTGTCGAGGACAAGCGTGACCTCCGCCATGCCCTTTGAGCGGCGGCTGTCCGTGCCCGCAAAAATGATCTCCTCCATTTTCCCGCCCCGAAGCGTCTTTGCGCTCTGCTCCCCGAGTACCCAGCGCATCGCGTCGGAAATATTGCTTTTCCCGCTGCCGTTCGGCCCGATGATACAGGTGACGCCGTCGTGAAACTCGATCGTCACCGGGTCCGCAAAACTCTTGAAGCCCTGAATTTCTATTCTCTTTAAATACACCCCAATGCCTCCAACGCCATCTTTGCCGCATGCTGCTCGGCATGCTTCTTCGTTTTCCCTTCGCCCTCCCCGAGCGCCGCCCCGCCCGAGCTCACACGGACACAGAATGTCTTGCTGTGGTCCGGCCCGCTTTCCGAAACGGTTTCGTAACGAATCTCCGCGCAGCCGTTCCGCTGCAGTTCGATCTGAAGGTTCGTCTTATAGTCGTAATAATTTTCCCCGCCATAGGCCGCGCGAAGCTGTTCGTCAAGCTTCTCCGTAAAAATACGCCGCACGACGCGGCGTGATTCCGACGCGCCCCCATCCAAATAGACGGCACCCATCACCGCCTCAAAAGCGTCCTCGAGTACGGAACCGTTCTCCCGTTCCCCGTTTTTTTCGGCCCCCTTGCCAAGCCGCAGATACCGCCCCAAGTCGATCTCGCGCGCC
The DNA here is from genome assembly GCA_031290715.1 of Eubacteriales Family XIII. Incertae Sedis bacterium. Taxonomy (GTDB): domain Bacteria; phylum Bacillota; class Clostridia; order Peptostreptococcales; family Anaerovoracaceae; genus JAITNA01. Next base: position 4,033 of record JAITNA010000018.1, read on the forward strand.
AGATCGGCAAGGCTGTCTGACCTGACGAGCCCCGCGCGCATCGCGGTCAGCTTGCCCTCTCCGACCTTCGGCGCTTTCTCGTACAAGTACGCGGCGATGCCGAGGCCGAGTACCGCGTCGCCGAGAAACTCAAGCCGTTCGTTTGAATCCGAATCCGCGCCGCCCGCTTCATTGATATAGGAAGCGTGGCACAGCGCCCGTTCAAGCAAGCCGCGGTCGGCGAAAGTATATTCCAAACGATTTTCCAATTCCGAAAGGTCCGCGTCCCTATACATCTTGCTCCGCTTCCGGCCTCTCCGCGCCCGCCCGGATCACATCCATTTTCCGAACAGCGTCCTCGATTTGGGCGATCACGCCGTTTTCCACAAAGGGGACGCTTTTGAGAATCCCGTTCATAACAGCGTTCGCGTTGGAAGCGCCGTGGATTTTGATCACGGGATGGCTGATCCCCAAAATGGGCGCGCCGCCGTACTCCGTATAGTCGAACGCCGCTTTCAGCGCCTTGAGCTTCGGCAGGAGAAAGAGCGCGCCGATTTTGGCGCCGGTACTGCTTGTGAACATCTGCGTCAGCATACCCATAATAGAAAATCCGAGCCCCTCCGTCAGTTTGAGGATCACGTTTCCGACCATGCCGTCGCAGACAATGACGTCGGCGGCGCCGAGCGGCACATCGCGGCCTTCTATATTGCCGACAAAATTGATCCCCGCATTTTTGGCTTCGGAGAGCAGACCATGCGCTTCTTTCAAGGCGTTGCTCCCCTTGCCCGGCTCCGTGCCCATGTTGACAAGGCCGACGGCCGGATTGCGCACACCCATCACCTTTTCCATATAGATACTGCCCATCGCCGCGAAATGCAGCAGATTCACCGCCTTGCATTCGGAGTTGGCGCCCGCGTCAATGAGGAGGGCGACCGTACCCCTGTTCAGAATCGGATAGGCCGAGCCGAGGGCCGGACGCTCGATCCCCGCGATCCGGCCGAGCAGCAAGAGGCCGCCCGTCATGATGGCGCCGCTGTTGCCCGCCGAAAGCAGCATATCGCCCTCGCCGTTCTTGACGAGCATGAGCCCCTTCACCAAGGACGAATCCTTCTTGGCGCGGATGGCCTTGACCGGCTTGTCCTCGTTTGTAATGACCTCCGACGCGTGCAAAATGCTGATATTTTTGGGCTCATGATCGTTTTTGGCCAATTCGCGTTTGATCTTTCCCTCGTCGCCCACGATGCAAATCTCGTGCTCGATGAGCTTCGACGCAATCGCCGCGCCCTTCACCATCTCCGCGGGCGCGTGATCGCCGCCCATGCCGTCCAAAATAATCCTCATATAGTTCCTTTCCTCTTTTATCATGTAATAATAATATTTCGCGAATCAATCGATGCAGGGATTGCCATCCGCGTCGACCGCGTTGAAATAGCCGCAGATCGTCCTGCCGCTTGTGACCTCCGACACGATGTGCAGCCCTTTTCCCGTCACGTCGTATACGCCGATGATGCCGGCCGCGTCCGCCGAGATATCCGGGACGATCAGCCTCAGAATATTCTCTTTCTCTGAGAAAAAGCCCGCGTCATAATACTCCGTCGTGTCCTTGTTTTCAAAAATCGACGCGTAGAAAATATCCGATTCCACAAGGTCCTGAAAGAAGTGGCTGCCGTATGAAAGCTCCGGGAGATAGCCCCCGCCCTCGTAGCTGACCTCACAGGCAATGCTCACATTGCTGATCTCCGCAAAACGCACCGGCACGCCGAGCTCGGGCGACGTCGTGCCGAGCCGGCCGGGTACGAGCAGCATGATCACCTTCTCTTCTTCCTTGTAAAACTGGTTGATCTGCCCGATGGACCTTGCGATCGCGGGTTTGAGATTGTACGGATAGTCGTAGTATGTTTTGGGATCGATACGCACCACCACATCGACCGCGGAATAGTACGATCCCCCCATCGTACCCCCGTTCAAACGGAAGAACGTATCTTCATCCGCGACCTCGGGCAGTAGAACGCGGAGCCCGGACCCGCCCACCTGCAAGGGTCGGCACTGGAGCAGGTTGATGACAAACTCCCCGGATTTTGAAATGTTGAGCGCGAACTCAACATCCACGGGATAGTTGTATTCCTTCTCGACCGCGGACAAAAGCGCGCGCATATCGACGAGGAATTTCTGATTTTTCAGGATGTTGTCGCAGGATGTGTAGATAAACTTCCGGTCAATGCCGATCTTTTTCATCTCCTGCTCGCGTCTGTGGTCGCGCTCGATCATGATATCCCGAAACCACTCCGCCATGCGGTCGGACACTTCCTCAATCGGAAGCGTGGAATGGGAGTTGACGGTCAAATCGAGTACGTCGACCTTTTTTTGCGCGAAGTCGGAGGGGTATTCCCCCTGAATGGCGCGGTTTGACGGCCTGTCGAGCGCCGCGATCCGCGGATAGTCCCCGTCTGTCCGGTCGACCGCCCGCGTGCCGAGGCCCATGACAATACGGACGACGCCGGCTTTCGGGTCGATCTCGCTGTTCCATCGATACTGGTTGTAGGAAAAGGCGACGCCGGCCGCCGCCGGCATGTAGATGTCGCGGAACAAAGAGCCCGACACGCGCTGAACAAGCAAGGCCATCTGTTCATCCATCGCGGAAAGGTCCCGCTGCAGCCGGTATTCGAGAACGGACTCGTCCATCGTACTGGCATAGACTTCTTTGACCGCGTTCTCAAAAGCCAGAAGCCGGTCCTCGAGCGCGCCCTTGTTCACGCAGAATACGGACTCGTATTTGCCGGCAAAGGCGTTGCCGAAGCCGTCCTCAAGCATACTGCTTGACCGCACGATGATGGGGCTTTGCCCGTAGTATTCGAGCATACGCCGGAACTGCTCGCGGATGTTGTCGGAGAAAACGCCCTCCATCATCTTTTCTTTCAGAATCTCCGCAATCGCGAAATAGCCGCGGCGTTTTCGCTGTTTGATCTTGAGCCCCCAACATTTGTTCTTGACAAGAAAGGTGTAATACAGGTTGGATGCGATGTAAAAACTGTCATGCGGTTCGAGTACCTTCGACACCTCGGGCAGCTTCCTGGCGACGATGAGCCGCGAAAGGATCATGCCCGTCGCTTTGCCGCCGATGCTGCCGACCCCGATCATGCGAGCCTTGATGGCAAGGATGTCGTCGAGCGTGATATTCCGCGCGGCAATGTCGAGAATGTGTTCGTCCGACCCGAATATCATACGGCAGAGCGTCCGGATATCCTCCTCGTTCTCATCTTTCGCCATCTTTCGTTTTTCAATAAAAAAGCGTTCCCAATTATCGAGGTTTTGGCTTCCGTCCATATCGCCGTTTTTCCCGACGACCGCGAAATATCCGGAAAGCTCGATCCCGTTTGTCAGCGGTTTGATCATGTTCGGGTCGTCGATATCGACGATATGCGGCAGGAAAATTGTGGGCAGATAGCGGTCCTGCACCTTGGCCGGCTGCACGTACATCTGCTTGCTCGCGTGTACGACGTCGATGAGAACGCTCGCCGCTTCGCGAATCCGGGCGAGCGACTCCACCGAGTGATGGTTCCGCACACAGGCAAAGTAGGCGATCGAATTGGTTTTCGCGATCTCGGGCGCCGTGACGACAAAAAAGTTGGCGATCATGAAATCGGCGACCCACTCGTTTTGGAGAATCGTCATGCTATCGAATATGTAATGTGTTTCCGCGCCCTCTTCCTCAATGATATCGGAAATGTCCATGACGGCTTTTTCAAATCCCGCGGTGATATCAATGTCGTAAATCGTCAGCCGCTCGTCCTCTTCAAAGGCGATCCACGGCGCCCGAAAAGCCGCGCTCGCGCGCAGGTCATAGATGGTATATCCCTCGGCCGGCTCGTCTAAGCGCTGCGCTTGGTCAAATCGGAAATAGACGACGTTCTTCCCGTCCTCGATCGCCTTTTTGATAAAAGAACGCGCAAAAAAAGCGTATTCGCCGACATCGGAGATTTGCCAAACGACATTGTCCCCGTACCGCATATAGTCAAGGGCGCTGTCGAGCCCGTCAAAACCGCTGTATACTTTCTTTTGGTTGATCATCTTTCCGCTCCGGACACATCATTTTGCTTCATCATCGCCAATCTCTGAATCGCTGTAATACACGAAGAAATATTATACCACAAATATCACAAATCTCCGCGCATGACCTCCGGATGGCAAGTGACGCCGTACTGCGGGCAGGTGAAGCATTCAAAGAAATTCGGGGCGTTCTCCCGCGCCACGGGCACAAAGCCGTAATGCGCGAAGAAACCCGGCGCCCGCGCGACCAAATAGACCGCCGACGCCCCCCGCGCGCGCGCCTCCTCCAAAAGGAGCGCGAGCAGCCTTTCCCCCACGCGCCGGCCCCGGACGGACAAATCCGTCGCGATGCCGTCGCAGATGAAACGCCCCTCCCGCTTCGCGAGCACACAGCCGCCCACCAATACCTGCGCGTCGTTTTCCGCGGCCCAGCACTTGATGATATCCGTAGGAACCTCATCCTCCGCCGAAAATTCCAAGCCGTTCTCAATGAAAAACCCCACCAACCTCCCGTAGTCGTCTGTTTCCTCAATCCGGACCATGCTACCCTCGCTCATGCCGTGTGCTCCCTCGTATTGATGAGTAAGCGTTTCGGCAATACCCCGACCTCAAGCGGCAGCGGATCGCCGCGTTCGCCGTCCACATCCGTATTGACCGCGGCCTCATCCGATTCGATCCGCATACGGGCCGTCTTGAAATACTCGACGCGCTTGTCGTCCAAATGCTGCCCCGCCATGACATTGAGCAGGACGGGCAGCATGACGGGCAGGATGAGTTTGTGAAAAATAACGACGTCGAGCTTCCCGTCGTTGATCTCCGAATGCGGCGCGATATGTTTGAATCCCCCCGCGGACCGCCCGTTCATAATGATGACGGCGCTCGTTTCCGCTTCCACGATACGCTCGTCGCAGGTGATTCGGATATTCGTCGCCCGCGCGAACGGCACCTCGGCCAAGGCCCGTAGATAATAGGCGCCGAGCCCGAGCGTATCCTTGATCGTCGGGTCTGTTTTCTGGCTGATATCCACGAGCATGCCGATTGCGAGGACATTGGCAAAACAGCGGCTGCCCGCCGTCCCGACGTCCATCGGCGTATAGTTCTCCGAAAGCGCGATCTTCAGCATTTCATCCACGGTCGTGGGGATGTCAAAATAGGCCGCAAGGTCGTTGGCCGTCCCCGACGGGAAGATGGCGAGCGGGATATAGATGTCGTGTTTGACAAGCGCGTTCACAACGAGATTGATGGTGCCGTCCCCGCCCGCGGCAATGATCTTGTGATACTCCCGGATCGGCAGCTTCGTCATGGCCTGATCTAATGTAATAGGACTGCCGAGCCGGATGGGGACAAGGATCATGCCCTGTTCCGCGAAGGCCGCGACCACCGCGTCGAGGTGCAAGGTGAAAACCCCGTTGCCGGCATTCGGATTGTAGATCAAAAGGATTCGTTTCATTTTAGGATATCTCCAATCATATAAAGCGACCCGGCGCATACGATGAGATCGAAATCCCCCGCCGCCGCCATCGCCTTTGCCTTCTCTAACGCGTCCCGCGCGCCGGCTGTTTCAAAAACAAGCGACCCGCCGGCCGCGCGGATCTTGCCCGCGAGCTCCCGCGCGGAAAGGCTGCGTTCGCTGCTCGAATCCGTCGCGGCAAAACCCGCCGCGGCGCGGGCGAACTCGCGGAGAATCTTCTCCGCTTCTTTGTCCCGGAGCACAGCCGTCACAAAGAGAATGCGCGATGCAGGATAAAGCTCTATCAGCGTATCCGCAAGCGCCCGCGCGCCGGCCGAATTGTGCGCGCCGTCGAAGATGATGAGCGGCTCCCTGCTGAAAATCTGAAACCGCGCCGGAAGCCGCGCCTTTTTCATGCCCCGGCGAAGCGCTTCGCCGTCCATTGCGATCTGTTTTTGGCTTCGCAATTGCTCGAGTACGCACAGCGCGACGACCGCGTTGTCAACTTGGTGCGCGCCGGCCATGGAAATCTCGATATTGTCGTAGCGATTGCCGCCGATTACCGCGGAAAAGCGAGAACCCTCCGCGCTTTTTTCATGAATGTACGCCTTGATCTTCGAGGTGTCGATCAGGGGGACCCCGAGCTCATACGCCCGCCTTGCGATGACCTTCGCCGCCTCCCCCGCCGCGCCCGTGACCAAAGGGCGGCCGGGCTTGAGAATGCCCGCTTTTTCCGCGGCGATCTCTTCTAGGGTATTCCCGAGCCGGTCCATATGGTCAAAAGAAATCTGCGTGATCACGGTGCAGAGCGGGTTTTCAATAATGTTTGTAGAATCGCCGCGTCCCCCAAGACCCACCTCCAAAATGACGAAATCGAGCTTCAGCGAAGCGAAATACGCCAGTCCGATCGCCGTGATGATCTCAAACTCCGTAGGCGTTTCGTCCCTTTCCGTCGTCAGAATCTCAGCGGCGCCGAGTACTTCGTCCGTCAGGCCCTCCAGTATATCCTCGGGAATCATCTCCCCGTTCGCTTCGATCCGCTCGCGAAAATCCTCGACATAGGGCGACGTGAATATCCCGGCGCTGTACCCGAGCGCCAGAAGCGTTTCATAGAGGTAGCGGCAAACCGACCCCTTCCCGTTCGTACCCGCCACATGGACGATGCCTTGCATCCGCTCGGGGTGCCCGAGTGCTTCGCAAAGGCCCTCCATGCGTTCAAGGCCGAGCTTGCTTCCGAACTTCAAAAATTTCTGTATGCGGTTTTGCGCGGTTCTTTCCATGTTTCAATTATTTCTTTCCATTACTCAAAAAGATGCGCGGTGTCGGCATATTCCCTGTCCGCGGCGGCGAGGGTCATTTCATAATACTGCCGGGCCCTTGCCGTATCCCCGCGCTTTCGATAGAGCAGCGCGAGCGCGAACGCGGCCGCATGGCAAAACTGCCGCGGACAGCCGGAATAGCCCTGTGACGCCGCGATCGCTTTCAGGAAATA
>JAITNA010000046.1 GCA_031290715.1 Eubacteriales Family XIII. Incertae Sedis bacterium
TCCTATAAACGCAGCCTTCCTGCCAGAAAAGCAGAAGTTGCGATTTCAGAGATTGATGATGAGAACGCATTATTTATTGATGACCTCGATATTGCTGAGGAGCCGCTTTCAGAGTTGCAGTTGATGGACCAGTCGGAATCTCTTGATATTGCTCAAAATGATTTCGTCAATAAACTTTCTATATTACTGAATCATAGGACAGACGCGACGAAATATGTAGGGCTTAATATCAAATCCAAGCTTTCAATAAATGAGAAGATGACTCTGGAAAAAGTGTTTGATATTATTAAAGATAATGCAGAGCCCGAGCAAGCGGAAATGCTGATTGATGCGATTGCAGAAAGATATTGAAAGGATATCGAAATGTACAAAACAGTTGATCTAAAAGGACCCTGGTTGCCTTTATTACAAAAAAATTGGCAAAGGATAAAAACCTCTCACTAAAAGAGAACATATGTCATTTGTTGATGTACAAAATATACTCCAAATTTCTTATATCGTTTTCCCATCCCTCAAGGAGACGACGAGAATATATTGCAGCCGAAAAAACTGATCGCAGAATTATTTCAAATCTGCATTTTCCTCAATGCGGTAGCCCTGCACTTCCCCGCGCAGACTCCGCGCAGACTCCTCCCCGCCCCCTCAATCAAAACTTGCCCGCAAGATTATTTTATTGTATAATTGCATACAATAATCACGATATGTATTTACAGTTAGGGTCTGCACAAGTTATTCCTTTGCAGACAGTTAGAGGGAGGATACGCGATGGGCTGCACGCTTGCTTACAAAATTCTGAGGGAGCATCTGATTTCGGGCGATCTGCGGCCCGGCGAAGAGATTACGATCCGCATTGATCAGACCTTGACGCAGGACAGCACGGGGACGATGGTCTACCTGCAATTGGAAGCGATGGACGCGGACATGGTCAAAACCGAGCTCTCCGTCGCCTACATCGACCACAATACCCTGCAAACCGGCTTTGAGAACGCGGACGATCACGCTTTCATCAAAAGCGTGGCGGCGCGTCACGGCATCCTCTTTTCCAAACCCGGCGGCGGTATCTGCCATCAGCTCCATCTGGAAAATTACGGTATCCCCGGCAAAACGCTGCTCGGCAGCGACAGCCACACGCCCACGGGCGGCGGGCTCGGCATGATCGCCATCGGCGCGGGCGGCCTTGATGTCGCGGTGGCGATGGCACAGGGGACATACAGCCTGACCGTCCCGAAGGTACTCGGCATAGAGCTCACGGGGGCGCTGCGGCCTTGGGTCAGCGCGAAAGACGTCATTCTTCATGTGCTGAAAGAGATTTCCGTCAAGGGCGGCGTCGGCAAGATCGTTGAATACTTCGGCGGCGGCGTAGGCGCCCTTTCCGTCACGGATCGCGCGACCATCGCAAACATGGGCGCGGAACACGGCGCGACGACGTCCGTATTCCCCTCGGACGAAAATACCGAAGCCTATCTCGGGCAGCAGAGGCGCGGCGGTGAATACGTTCCGCTCTCGGCCGACCCGGACGCGGCCTACGATGAAATCCTCAGGGTGGACCTCTCCGCGCTTGAGCCGCTTGCGGCCATGCCGCACAGCCCCGACAATGTCGACGCCGTGAAAAATATCGGCCGAATCAAAGTGGATCAGGTCGCGATCGGCAGCTGCACCAATTCTTCCTATACCGACCTCATGAAAGCGGCCGCCATCCTGAAAGGCCGCAAGGTCCATCCGAACGTGAGCCTTGTTATCTCACCGGGCTCGGCGTGCATTTTGTCCAAGATCGCTTCAAACGGCGCTTTAGCGGATCTCATCGACGCGGGGGCGCGTATCATCGAGAATGCCTGCGGGCCCTGTATCGGCATGGGGCAGTCGCCGCGCAGCGGCGCGGTATCCCTGCGCACCTTCAACCGCAACTTCAAGGGGCGCAGCGGCACAAACGACGCGGATGTCTACCTTGTCAGCCCGGAAACCGCCGCGGTCAGCGCCGTCACAGGCGTCCTGACGGACGGCTTCGCGGAAGGCACCGCCCTCGGCATTTCGCTTCCCGAAATCGCGGCCGAAACCTTTGAACGCAAGGACAACTTCGTGGTCTATCCACCCGCGGAGGGCGGCGGCGAGGTCGTCATGGGGCCCAATATCAAGCCATTCCCGCGCGGGAACGCCCTGCCGGACGCCGTAGAGGGCGAGATCGTCCTTGTGGCCGGCGACAACATCACCACAGACGACATTATGCCCTCCGACAGCCGTCTGCTGCCCTACCGAAGCAACATCCCATACTTGTCGAATTATTGCTTTGAAAAAATCGACGCGGGCTTCGCGGCGCGCGCGAAAAAGGCCGACGGCGGCGTGATTGTCGGCGGCGACAACTACGGCCAAGGGTCCAGCCGCGAACACGCCGCGCTCGTGCCCCTCTATCTCGGTATCCGCATGGTTCTTGCCAAATCCTTTGCGCGGATCCACCGTTCCAATCTCATCAACAGCGGCATTCTTCCGCTCGTTTTTGAACAGCACGGCGATTATGACAAGATGAAAGCCGGCGGCGCACTCGTACTCGCGGACGCGGACGCACAGATAGACCGAAATATTATTATTGTAAATGATAAGGGAACCGGAGCGGAATACCGCTTTCTCAACACGCTCACGGACATTGAAAAACGGATGATCCGCGCGGGCGGGAAGATCAACATGATCCGGCAGGGGGACTGAAAAAATGGACGTACAAACATCGCTGTCCACGGATTTGGCCGAAAAAATCCGCATCGAAATCCTTTCGGAACGGCTGCGGCCCGGCGCGAAAATTACCGAACTTTCACTGTCCCGGATGTTCGGCGTGAGCCGGACGCCCGTGCGTGAAGCACTGAAAAATCTCGACACGGAGGGGCTCATCGACATGATTCCCAACCGCGGCGCTTTTGTGGTGGGGCTTTCCATGGACGATCTGAAAGACCTTTACGCGCTGCGCACATCGGCCGAAGTGCAAGCGGTGCGGTGGGCCGTCGAGCGGCGGACCGCGGACGAGATGGAGGGCATCGAAGAGAGCCTTGACTTCATGATCTTCTACACGGAGCGCGGGGATACGAAACGTATGCGCTCGATCAACGCGGGCTTCCACCGGAAAATCGCGCTGGCTTCACATTGCCGTATCGTGATCGACGATCTCTTCCGCATGCAGGAATATATCCGTTACAGCATTCGCATTAAGCCGTACCGCGCGGATGAGCTGGCGGATATCCTGCGGGAACATCAGGCGATTTTCACCGCGTTCAAAGCAAGCGACCCCGAAGCCGGGGCCGCCGCCATGCACACGCACATCCAAAACTCACTAACGCGCGCCAATCTATGAAATATCAGCTCGTAATATCGATCGTGAACTCGTCCCCTTCTTTGACCTCGCCGCGGATGATCTTCGCCGCGATCTCCGTTTCGATCGTCTTTTTGAGATAGCGCGCGACCGGCCTTGCGCCGTACTGCGGGGAATACGTTTCTTTCGCGATGAAGCGTTTCGTGCCCTCCGTGAAATTGACGGTAATCTCGCGCGCCGCGAGCCTGCCGCGAATCCCCTGCAGCGCGATGTCGATGATGGCGACAATGTCGTCCTCCGTCAACGGCGAGAACACCACGACATCGTCGATACGGTTGAGAAACTCCGGCCGGAAATGCTGCTTCATCTCCTCGCGCACATGCTCCTTGACCTCCTCGCCGATCGACCCGTCCGCCCCGATATTCTCGATCAGATAGGGGCTGCCGATGTTGCTCGTCATGATAATGATCGTATTCTTGAAGTCGACCGTCCGCCCCTGATTGTCCGTCAGCCGCCCGTCGTCGAGCAACTGCAGCAAGATGTTGAACACATCCGGATGAGCCTTCTCAATTTCATCGAATAATATCACGGAGTATGGCCGTCTGCGCACCGCTTCCGTGAGTTGCCCGCCTTCCTCGTAGCCGACGTATCCCGGAGGGGCGCCGACGAGCCGGGATACCGAATGTTTTTCCATATACTCCGACATATCGATGCGAACCAGATTCTTTTCCGAGTCGAACAGCGCCTCCGAAAGCGCCTTGGCGAGCTCCGTCTTGCCGACGCCCGTAGGCCCGAGGAAGATGAAGCTCCCGATCGGTTTCCCCTCGTCCTTGAGCCCCGCCCGCGCCCGCAGCACCGCTTCGGAAACGGATGTAACCGCTTCGTCCTGGCCGATGACCCTCCTGTGAAGGATTTCCGGCAGACGCAGGAGCTTCTCCTTTTCGGATTCGACAAGGCGGCTGACAGGAATGCCCGTCCACCCCGCGACAACCTCCGCAATCTCCTCCTCCGTGACCTCTTCTTTCAGCAAGCGTTTTTCCTCGGCCGCGTCGGCTTTTTCCTTGGCGCTTTCCAATTCTTTTTCAAGCGCCGGCAGCGTCCCGTACTTGAGCTCCGCGAGTTTTTCGAGATCGTAGGCGCGCTCGGCTTCTTCAAGTTCCAATTTGACGTCCTCGATCCGCTGTTTGGTTTCTTTCACGGCTTCAATGGCCTTCTTCTCCGCTTCCCACTGCGCGCTCATCGCGTCGTTTTCTTCCTTGAGCTCCGCAAGCTCCCGGTCGATATGATTTGCGCGCTCCTTTGAGCCCGCGTCCTCCTCTTTCAGCAAAGCTTGCTTCTCGATCTCAAGCTGCATGATCTTGCGGCCGATCTGGTCGAGCTCGGCGGGTTTGCTGTCGATCTCCGTGCGAATCTTGCTGGCCGCCTCATCCATGAGGTCAATGGCCTTGTCCGGAAGGAACCGGTCGGAAATATACCGGTCGGAAAGCACGGCGCAAGCGATGAGAGCCGCGTCTGTAATGCGAACGCCGTGGTGGATTTCAAAGCGTTCTTTAAGCCCGCGCAGGATGGAGATCGTGTCCGCCGCCGTGGGCTGGTCCACGAGGATACGCTGAAAACGCCGTTCGAGCGCCGCGTCCTTTTCGATGTGCTTCCGGTATTCGTCAAGCGTCGTCGCGCCGATACAGTGCAGCTCGCCGCGCGCCAATTTCGGCTTCAGCAGATTGCCGGCGTCCATCGCCCCCTCCGCCGCGCCCGCGCCGACGATGTTGTGAATCTCGTCGATGAACAGGAGGACCTGCCCGTCCGACTGCTCGATCTCGTTCAGCACGGCCTTGAGCCGTTCTTCAAACTCGCCGCGGAATTTCGCGCCCGCGATGAGCGCGCCCATGTCGAGCGCAAAGATGGTCTTGTCCTTGAGCCCCTCGGGAACGTCGCCCGCGAGAATACGCTGCGCCAACCCTTCGACGACAGCCGTCTTTCCGACGCCCGGATCGCCGATGAGGACTGGATTGTTCTTCGTTCGCCGGGAAAGAATCTGGATGGTATGGCGGATTTCCTCGTCCCGCCCGATAACCGGGTCAAGCTTGCCCTCTCTCGCAAGCTGCACGAGGTCGCGGCCGTACTTCGTCAGCGCTTCATAGCCCTCTTCCGGGTTTTGCGTCGTGACGCGCTGATTGCCGCGAACCGTTTCCAACTCCGCGAGAAAATTCTCCTTCGTCAGATTGTGATCCTTGAAGATTTTGGCAGAGGGCGTTCCGCTCTCCTCCAGAAGCGCGAGATAGAGATGTTCGACGCTGATAAAGTCGTCGCCGAATTTCTTCGCGGTCTTTTCCGCGTCCCCGAGCAGCTTGCCGGCCCGGCGCGTCGGGTAAAGGCCCCCATTGTCGCCGTGGACCTTCGGCAGCTTGTCTAAGGCCGCCTCCACCTCGTGTACGACATCCGTCACGTCTATGCCCCGCAGCTTCAGGATTTTCGGGATCAGGCCGTCGTCCTGAAGCAGCAGCGCCAGATGAATGTGCTCGCCGTCAAGCGACTGATGCCCCATCTGGATTGCGATGTTCTGACTCTCCGCGATCGCGCCCTGCGCGTTTTGTGTAAATTTTTCAAAATTCATAGTTCAAGAAACTCCTTTGTAATTTGTAATTATTGAGTTCTGTGCCTCGTATATACTATACCACAATTGTTAGCACTCTATCAAGGTGAGTGCTAAAATATTTCAAATTTTTTCATTCACATTCAAACCGCGGCTTCAATCTCCAATCAAAAAACCGGCCTCCTCGTCCGAAAACGCAAGAACCGGCTTCTTACTTACCCCTTGCCGGGGTATTCTTCCGGATAAGTCAGCACTTAAAAGTAGTCGTAAAGGTCGCCGTAATAGGAAAGTCCGCTTCCGAGCGCTACGGCAAAAATAATCACG
>JAITNA010000082.1 GCA_031290715.1 Eubacteriales Family XIII. Incertae Sedis bacterium
GATTGAGCGGCTGTGCATTTTTGTTGAAAATCTCGCCCGTCTCAAAGCCGATCGCGTTGTTGTTCACGGCAATTTCCGCCGTATCATCCATCTTCAGGCCCGCAGGCACCGCGGCGTCGGCAAAATTCTCATCCTCGTCTTCTGAATCTTCTGACACGATTTTGTCAAGATAGACGCCGTATGCTATGAGTGCGCCAAATGTGTCATCGACACTGCTTGCATTGACCGTCAGCTTGGCGTTGCCTTTCAGGGATACTTCTCCGCTCCAGTTGCGGATGCCAAACAGCGTGACGGTGGGAACACTGACAGTCAAACTGTTCCGTCCCGCGTAAGTCACCGATACTTGGCTGCCGTCGAATTCAAATGTTCCGGTGCTTCTGTTCACGATCCCCGTATATGAGCTGTTGGTGCTGACCGCGCCGCCAACGGTGATATCGAGCAGACCCTTCTCCCCGTCGCCGCCTCCGCTGTCTTTCAACGTGAAAGTACCCGCGCCCGTATAGGACACCGGCGCCGTCGCTGTTGAACTGACCGTGAAATGCCGGCCTTTCAAGTCAAGCGTGAGCGGTTTGTCCACGGCAAGCCCGGTTTCGGCCAGATCGCTCAACAGCTCAATCGTGTCGCCGTCGTCGGCGTCGTTGATGGCTGTATTCAATGTGTCGTATCCGAGGTTCTTTGTCGCGTTCAAAGCAACGGGATCACGAATCCATACAAGCGCGGAACCTTGTGCGTTCGTACTGATCGCCCATCCATTATAGTAACTGCCGGCCGCAGACTCAAAATAGACGGCCTTGTCGCCGATATTGCTTGCGTCGTCCACCGCAGCGGCAAACACATTGCCGGCAAGCACTGATGGGTTTTTCAATACTGCCGTTTCCCCTTGCGGCAAAGCAAAATCAGCACCCAGTTTGAGCGGAGTCTTAAAGGCAAGCGGGGCATTGAAGCCGCAGACCCCGTCAAGCGTCAATTCAGCGCTCATTGCGCCGGCGTTGGTTGTCAGCCCTGACGAGAAACCATAGACGTAGTAGACACCCGTACCAACCGTATGCAACGCCCGCACCGTGTAGTTCGCAAGCGACAGCTTCGCATCATTGGCTCCATACAGCGCATAGACGGTGTTTCCGGAACAAATGATCGATGCGGTTCCCTCCGCTTCCGCAGAAATATCTGTGGATGCGCCTCCCGCATAAAATCCATAGACAGTTCCCGTCGCGCTTTCCGAAGTCGCCGTCACATTGCTGTCCTTTATCCGGACACTGGCGCTTGGCATCGCATAAACGCCAATGACGGTGTCCGCTTCAAATATTGCCGGGCAGTCCTCTATCACTACCTTTGAGCTTGCGGCAGAATAGATGCCATAGACAGAAGTTGTCGCTTTCACCGTCAAGGAACTGTTTTTTATCTTGATCTCGGAGCTTGCGGCGGAATGGGTGCCATAGGCCATGGAACCCGCCATGATTTCAACAGACCCGCCGACTATTTCGATTGTGCCCCCGGCCTTGTTCGTGCGGACGCCATAGGTGACCACATCCGTATGGGCTTGCACATTGACATCTTTCAGCGTGATGTTCCCCACGCCGTCATTATAGACAATGTTTGAGTTTGCGAGGGTCGTGCTGTTTTTGATGTCAATGCCCTCAATCGTCAGTTTCCCCGCTGACGCCAAATAGACGGAACCGTATGTGCTGTTGTAGCCATTGATTTCCGCTTTGTTTTCAGATTCATTGACGACAGAGATCGTCGCGGGGGAAGCACTTGACACAAATGCCGCATTATACCCGGCAAGGTCAATGTAGAACATATCGCTTGCACTGCTGCCTTTATTGGCCGGAATCGTAATCCCGTATGATGCTGTTTTCAATAATCGGAGGGTCTCACCGGGGACAAGAGCATTTATCGCCGCAGAAACCGAAGCGTAAGGCGTTTGCGTATCATCGGCATGAACGACAACGGCGGCGGCTTTGCTCTCGTCGAGTGTGAAATACAGACCGTCATCAGCAGCTTTGCTTGTGCACGCTCCATTGGCGCTTGCGTCTGAAAACACTTTTTCAAGCTGCGTTTTGCGGGACGCGTCGGGTGCTGCGCCCTCATAATCCGCAAAATACACACCTTCGTCGTTGGCGGTTTCGGCATCAGCACCGATCACGACGCCGAGACGGTTGTCTTCGTCAAGCAAGGATCCGATCTTAAAGGCGCGCTCGACAGCCGAATACAGCGCCGTCTTTTGGGCAGGGAGCAACTGCCCGCTGAAATCTGTTTCTATTTTTGCGTTCAGCAACACCGCATCCGCAGCAGGGCTTTCAATCCCGTAGGCGGCGTCGCGGGCATTGGATTTCAAGGTGACGCCATCGCCCCCATGGTTTTCAATTCGGAGATTCTTCCCATACAGGGCGCTTGCGGAATTTTTTGCGGCAAACACCGCATATGTGCCGCCCTTCACGGCGACTGACCCGGACGTCTCGGAATACAGGCCGAATGCCTTTGGGCCGGAAGCGGCTTCGCTTGTTCCTGAGAGGCCAAAGCCATACCCATGTATCGGCGCCGTCACATCGACTTCACAATTCGTGACGGTCGCGGACGCTACGCCCGTGCCGAGATATATGCCATAGGAATATTGATTGTATGGGTACTGTAAAAATGTATTATTTTGCTCATTGTTGTTGTAGTATCGATTGATTTGGATCTTCGTCAACTGTGACAGATCCACGGTGACCTTGCAATTCTCAAGAACAACCTGGCCGCTTGCGGCATAAATGCCGTTTGCCGTGACATACGCGCCAACCATGCCTTGGACAGGCCGCTCCCGGATACTGAGGTTCTTTACCGTCAGGGATTCAAGCGCGGTGGATGCGGAGAAAATGCCGCCCGCGAAAACGAGGCTCGACGCGGTATTCTGGCAAATCAGCTGACCGGCTCCGCCATCGATCGTCACATTTTTGGCGGCAGTGACAAATATGACGCCGGGCGTATTATATGTGTTGTATTGATTGCCAACGGACGATTGCAGCGTATATCCGGCAAAATCAATCGTGACGTCCCCATCCGGAACGTTTATATAAAGCGACCCTGTCCTGTCAAGAAGATCGCCGCTCAAATAATAGGCTCCGGCTGTGTCGATCGTGTAGTTCACCGTTCCGGCCTGCGTCCACAAAGCATTGAGATCCCCCTCATCCGCCAATGGCGTGACGCGAAACAGCGCAGTGATTGTCTCAGAAAGGGTTTGCACGGCATCCTTTATGGTCGACAGGATTCCCCCGTCCCCTACGGGTTCTCTAGCTTCATCGCCGCCTATGGCGTTTTCATCCGAAACAACGGCTTCTGCGAGCCTTGTCGCAAAATAAAGTCCGCCTTCGTCGGCCAAGCAGACAAAACCGTTTTGTGTGCCATCTACAAACGAAGCGGTGATTTCGGCGGTCGCCTCTTGTCCTTCGCCCCATTCCGCGAAATGCACACCCTCCTCATTTCCTGCGGAATATACTTTCAACGGCACTTTTACAGAAAAACCGTTTTCTGCCACAAAAGCGGCGGGAACGGTGCTGTAGAGGTCGCAAGTGCCTCCCGCGGAGAAAAGGCTGCTTGAGATCTGTCCCGCAAGCTTGATGCCGTCTGCTTTCGTGAAAACAGCGCACACAACCCCGCTTTCTTCTGCCGTGAGCGGTTTTTCGCCATAGTCGGACAGCAGGGCCGCTTGATCTTCTTCTGAAAGTTCTATATTGTTGACGCTCACGGCAAACGAGCAATTGTCGATGCGCGCGTCCAATGTGTTTTCTTCGATTTCATATTCATATTCATAGGCATAGCCAAGATAGATGCCATAGGCATCGTGGGTACGAACCGCGTCGGTATTTACATCCGCCGTGTTCACGTTCACCGTGATCCCGATGTTGCTTATTTCAAGCTTTGGCGCCGGCCCGTCGGCATCTTCCAAAGAATTCCATACAATCCCCGCGACCGCATCCTCGGCTTTCACGGCCTCGACGATCAGGCGGTTTGGCACATCGCCCTCCGTATACGACGAATCGGCGATGATGACAGAACCCTTAGACGCGCTCACATCTATGCCCGCCGTCACGACGCCCGATACCGTTGCGGTGTACCCCGCAAAATCAAAAATGATCGTTTCGCCTTCGGGCGCGGCGAGGTAAAGCGTCCCGTTTGTCGCTATATCAGCCGATAAATAGTATCTGCCGGCCTTGTCGGCGACGAGAGGTCCTGCGCTCCATAGCTCGGCAATGTCTTGGTTCGGAATGATTTCAGTTTCAGTGACGGCATTTTCATCCAAAGCAGGCGCTTCTGTCTGTGTTTGTATTTCGCTTTCATTGGGAAATGTCGCCGCATTTTCATCTTGGGCGGCGGCTTCGGCAGACGTTTCAGCGGCAGGGACAGCGCCCTCTCCGGCGAAGGCCGGAACAGTGCCAAAGCACTGAATCGCCAGCACCGCGCACAGCGAAATAGCAAGAAGCCGCAATGCGCGCGGCTTGCCGGAAATAGTATTGCGTTTCATAGTTCGTTTATCTCCAATCTAATACTTATAAGCTCTATGGCGAGGGACACATAGCCGTGTAAACTTCCCCATAGCCGGTAACGATATTCGCCGCGCCGCAGCGATAGAATGTCTTGTAAAAATCATTGATATAATCATTTGCCCCCGAAAGATTTTTGTTTTGTTGGTACATGCAGTATGCCCACGGTACTATGAGGAAGCTTTCAATATTGCCATCCATCCAGTTTCCGGCAAGCCCGCTCGGCACGACCCAAGCCTGAAACGGCTGCCGCATATTGTAAAACCCATTTGGGTCGTTAGCGTTGTTGACAAAATTCTGTGCAATCGCCGCGTCGCGGGTCAGAACGGCAGGGTATTTCGTGTGACCCAGCCTTGTGAATGGGGTATACCTTGTGCTATCGGTCGTATAGCCGCGATAGACCATAAGAGAAGACCTAAAATAATAGTCCTTAGATGCGTCCGCATATTCTTCTGTTATTAGATTATCTAATATATCATCATCGTCTGTCGTATAGCCCCAAAAAAATTGAGTTGCGAGCCTCTTTTTAAATGCATCAGCAGTTCCACTCCCCCCTATCCCTGTTCCAGCAACCATGATGCCCGCGCACTGGAAATAATAGCTGCATAATGAAAAATAGCTGTGTTCATTCTGCTCTCCGGGGCGGGAATATCCATAACCGTCAATCTTTACAGATTCATACGGGAATACCTCATCGATAGGCGGGTCAATGTAGAGACCCAAATTAGTGGCAATAGCGTAATTCGCGTCACTCAAATATCCCCAATGGTAGATGCGCCGTTTGAGCGCAGTGGCAGAAACGGTCTCCCAGCTATCAATAAAGTCCGCATAATAGCGGTTTGGGCTTACCCAAGTGACCGACGTCGGGTAGTACGACGTGCGGTTCTGCATGATACCCCCGCTATGTACGGTGTTAGGGAGCACGATGGTATAGCCGTCGTTGGACTTGAGCGTATCGTTGATGGCACCGTCGTGCCGGCGGATATACTCGTCTGCCATGGAAAGGGCAGTTCGATTGAATGGGTCTGACGAATTCTTTACATCCTTGAGCAATACGCCAACCACCTGCACAGCCGTGATGAGATCCGCGTCAAGCGTGCTCAGAATGCCAATGGCCGGCATGATGACGACATGGATCCCGGCTTTCGTAATACGGTCACATTCGGCTTGCGTGAGCGTAGAGGTATTATTTCCGACGAGTACGGCATTGGGGCGCGCGTTGATGATCGCGTCTACATTGGCACTTCCCGCAGTCTTGCCGTCGCCGCGCCATGCGGTCACAACTCTCTCCAATCCTTCGTTTGGAAAAGCGCTGCTCGCGCGTACCTTGCCGAGCCACGTCGCATCAGCGGCGACAAGCGCGCCTTTGCCCGCAAGCATCTGGACAAGAAGCGCATAGTCGCCCACGGCCGCAACCGTGCGGACGCCGCGCGGCAGCTCGGTATATTTGTCGTCGTTGTAGACTTTGCCGTCGCCGCCATAGCCGCCCGTTCCGTCCGTCCCGCCCGGATCGCCATCCCCCGGATCTTGCTCCTTGGGATCGTCGCCGTCGCCGTCCCGGATCCCATCCTCGGAACCGGGCGTTTCGGGGGCATTTGTGTCAGATTTTTCACCCTTGCTCGGATCCGATTTTTTTCCGTCCGTTCCGTTTGTGCCATCCGCTTGATCGCCGTCTTTCGCATTGCCGTCTTTCGTATCGGACGCTTCGCTCCCGTCAGTGGCGCTGTAGGTATAGTCGCTGTCTTCATCTTGTATATGCTGATCCGTCGTTCCGTCGGCATTGGGAGTTTCGCTGAAAGTAAACGCGCCTACGGTCACTTGGGCATTTTCCGCATACTCCTCAATCGTCAGGCTGCGGCGACTGGGATCTTCCTCGCTATCCTCTTTTTCATTGACAAGCGGCTTCGCGTTGAAGTCAATCTCGCCGTAGACCTGATCTTGGATGAGCTGCGTCAAGACGTCTGTGTCCTTGCAGGAAGGAAGCGCGAAAACAAGCGCCGCCACAAGGGCGATGCTTGCGATACGCCGAATGCTGTTCTTGCTGCAAACAATCCGGTACACTAATTCGCAAATCCATGATGAATATCCCTGCCACACGTATTCATATTTGACTCCTTTCCTTTCGGCTCCTTCGTGCGTGTCCCCACACCGCACCGCACATCATCCGCAATAACTATCTGTTTGTACAACCAACAATTTTATTGCCACATGAAAAATTACCACAGTTGCAATCAAAATGTAGTAAGATATCTTACCAATTATAAAAAAATTTGCGTTTTTTTAATTTTTAGAAAATATCACAAAGAAATATCCGATAATTGAACGATTGCGCTTAATCTACTTTGTTTTCACGTTGTCCATAAATTTGTTTTCCTTATCACGGCGGAATGGAATAACTCTTCAGACATCAGCTAACTATTGTCTGCCTCCGCGGGGTTTGTTTTGACGGTATAGTAGTCGCCTTCAAAATCGATGAGATTTTCCTTGCGCAGTTGTCTGAGCACGGTTGTGAGGGACGGGCGGGCTATTCCGAAATAACTTGCGAGCTGCTGTTGGTTCATTTTGATATGAAAGGCGTCGCTTCCCGTTTTGTCGCGCATATAGTCGAGGAAAGCGAGCAGACGGTCGCGGACGGATCCCACGCCCATTACACCGATTTGCCTTTGTCTGCGGACGCATTCGTCGCCGAGGATCATTTTGCTGTTGTTCGTAATATGCCACACTGCGCCATCAGGCAGCGTATCAGCCGGCAATGGCGGCAGCTTGATCTCTGCGAGGATACACGGGTATACAGAAACGACCACCAAGGCGCTTTTCTGCAGGTGGGAGGCCCAAAATTCGAGCCCGATGAACTCCCCCTTGGAGTATGGGAACACAAAGTTGTCCCGATCAAGCGCATTCGAGAAACGATAGCTTTCAAGTTTGCCGTCAAGCACGATCCAAAAACGATCCGCCGTGTCGTACTCGCGAAACAGGACTTCGCGCCGCGCGACATCACGCCGCGTGACACAGAGCTTGACTATTGCTTCTATATCGCTGTCTGTCATGCTGTCAAACAGGTGCGATTCGCGCAGAATCTGCATCTGTTCGCCCGTAAACTGCCGGGGGCCCGCTTTCATCGCATTTCCCTGCCCGTGACCCTACGCACCATCACGCATTCCCTCCGGATTTCTGCGCCATTTCATGACAGAACAATTATTCCGTCATATCATTGATGCCCATGACGCGTTTTGAGAACAACTTGCATGTATGAATACCCCGCCAAACGAAGCGATATTCCTCTTAAAACCGTGTCTGTTCAGACCCCCTGTTAAAATGCTGTCATTCCCGGGTTTATCCCGGGAATCCAGTAATTAGTCGTATCATGGATTCCCGCATTCGCGGGAATGACAAGGTTTTTGCCACATCTGAATAGGCTCTCAAAACCCAATATTGCCGCAAATTTTGACCAAGCGGCTGTATTTGCTGTATACTTTCTATGAAAGATTAACGGTTTTGATACGTTATTCATGACGGAATAATTGTTACGTCACAAGTCCAAGCGAGTCAATCCGCGTCCGGTGCGAGTCTATGCTGTCGAGGATATAGGTACGCGTTGTGTTGATGTTGGAATGCCCGAGGATGTCCGCAAGGCGCGCGATGTCATTGGCCGCGCCATAGAACGTTTGGGCAAAGAGCGTCCTGAGCGCGTGCGGAAACACTTTGCCCGGCGCGACGCCCGCGCGGGCGCAGAGCCGCTTCATCGCGGCCCAGATGTTGCGGCGGTCAAGCGGACGCCCGCTCCTTGTGACGAAAACAGAGCCTTCTGCAATCTCCTGTTCTTTTACATATTCGCCGAGCGCGCGGCTGAGTTTCCCCGGCAGGAAAACGGTTCGGGTCTTTCCCTTGTTCGTGATCTCTGCGCGTCCGGCCGCAAGGGCTTCCTTTGTGATGAAGCGCAGCTCGCTGACGCGGATGCCTGTGGAGCAAATGGCCTGTATGACAAGTCCGGTGCGCATGTCGCCGGACTCCTCCGCGGCCCGGATGAGCTTTCCGTATTCGGCTTTTGTCAAAACGCGGTCGCTGTCGCTGAAAGCCGAACGCTGCACGCGCAGAGGGCGAAGCGTGATGTCCTGCCAACCCAAGCAGACAAAAAGTTTGTTGAGCGCGGCGAGCGCGGAATTGACCCCGGCCGCCTTGCGCGCAGCGGCAAGCATGTGCTTGTAGGCGATAGCGGTGTCGAGCGTCACGGCGTCGCCGTCAAGCCACGCGGCAAACGCCCTGACATCGCGCAGATACTTCTCCGCGGTAGCATCGGCGCGCTCCTCGTCTTTCAGCCGGCGCTCCAGCATAGCGACCTCGACCTCCGTAACACAGCGCAAATTTTGATATTCTTCCATGATCACCGTACCCTTCCCGCACGGCAGCCCGCGCATGGCATGAAATTTGAAGATAGCTTTGAGTATAGTTTAGTACATACGGGGATTACAAAAGGGGGTCTTCTTCTTCCATTTCGGCTTGTTCCTAGATGGTAACCATCAATCGGCGGTCTGCGGAATTTGTGAATCCGCGCCGCTTGATGTATAATGGCAGATATGGCTAAAACAGAAACAACTAAAATCATCAATATCGCCGTGATTGCTCATGTGGATGCCGGCAAGTCTACCTTGGTCGATGCCTTCCTGATGCAGAGCGGCGTTTTTCGCGCGAACGAAGAGGTCATCGATTGCGTGATGGACAGCGACGACATCGAACGGGAACGCGGCATCACAATCTACTCCAAGAATTGTTCCGTTCAATACGAAGATTACAAAATCAACATTGTCGATACGCCGGGACACGCCGATTTTTCCTCGGAGGTGGAGCGTATCATCAAGACGGTGGATACGGTGATTCTCCTCGTGGATTCCAGTGAAGGCCCGATGCCGCAGACGCGCTTTGTCCTCGAAAAATCCCTCGAACAGGGGCTGAATCCCATCCTGCTCATCAACAAGATCGACAAACGCGACGCCCGCGTAGACGAGGTCGTCGATATGGTCTATCAGCTTTTCATGGATTTGAACGCGAACGACGCGCAGCTCGACTTCCCGATTCTCTACGGCGTGGTCAGGGACGGCATCGTCAGACGCGAACCCGAGGATGAAAATCAGGATATTATCCCGCTCTTTGAAACCATTATTCATCATGTACCGCCGTATGCGGACAGAAACGATGAACCGCTGCAGCTCCAGATATCGACATTGGCCTATGATGATTATATCGGACGTCTGGGAATCGGGCGGATCACGCGCGGGGAGATTCGCGAAGCGCAGCTCGTTTCGGTCGTCAAGACCGACGGCGCGGAAAACGAAAAAACGAAAATCAATCAGATTTTTACCTATATCGGCATGAAACGCGTCGTGACGGCGGCGGCCGGGAGCGGGGACATCGTGGTGGTTTCGGGCATTCCGGACATCTCCATCGGCGATACCATCTGCGACCCGGATGTTCCGGAGGGCGCGGGGGAGATCAAGATCGAAGAGCCGACGATGAGCATGACGTTCATGGTCAACAAGTCGCCTTTCGCGGGGCGGTCGGGGAAGTACGTCACGTCCCGGCATTTGAAAGAGCGGCTGCGCAAGGAAACCGAGGTCAACGTGGGTCTGCTCGTGGAGGAAACGGAGTCGACCGACAGCTTCAAGGTTTCCGGGCGCGGGGAACTCCACCTCTCCGTGCTGATTGAAAACATGCGGCGGGAAGGCTACGAGATGGCGGTTTCCAAGCCGGAGGTGATCATGAAGCGTAATCCGCGCGGGCATCTTCTGGAACCCGTGGAGCGCGTTATTTTGTCCCTGCCCGACGCCTATGCCGGCATTGCAATTTCAAAGATGAACATCCGCAAGGGTATCATGCTGGAGATGGTCAGCGAAAACGGATTTACGCGTATCGAATATTCGGTTCCTACGCGGGGGCTCATGGGCTATCGTTCGGAATTCATTAACGACACGCGGGGCGAGGGGACGCTTGTGCGAAGGTTTGAAAGTTTCGAGGCGCATAAGGGGGATATCCCGCAGCGGGCCAACGGCGTTATCGTTTCCGGTTTCGCCGGGGAGACCTCGGCCTACGCGCTGAACAACATCAGCGAACGCGCGGCGCTCTTTGTCGGCCCGGGGACCCCCGTCTACGAGGGGATGATCATCGGTATGAACAGCCGGAATCTCGACATGATCGTGAACCCCGCGAAAACAAAGAAAAAAACAAACATGCGGGCCGCGGGCAGCGATGAAAACATCAAGCTGTCGCCGCCCATCATTATGACGCTCGAGGAGTCGCTGGAATTCGTAGGCGACGACGAACTCGTCGAAGTCGTCCCCGGCGGCATTCGCCTGCGCAAGAAATACCTCACGGAATTGGAGCGCCGCCGCAGCGGGAAGTGACAGATATCGCCGCGCGCGATCGACTTCAAAGAAGCCACACAAAACCGCGGACGCTACCACCACTCCGACATCACCGCCGCGCAGCTCGCAAAGGCAAACAAAGCAGCGTTATAGCGTGTAGGAAGGGGGCCTACCCATATTCGGGCAGGCCCCATCCCGCTATCTCGCCGCTATTCCGCGCCGCTTCCGGCCGCCTTGCGCCGCAGCGTACCCGGCTTGCGGACGCGGGACAGTTTGCGGACGCCCCAGAGCAGAAGGACGTATGTGACGACCAACGCGAGCAGACACGCCCACACGATCCCCATCGCGGGGTCCGTGAAGATGTTATAGCCCTCCGCGATATCGAGCGGGTTTCGGCTGATGGCAAAGAACGACACGCCGACAGACAGCGCCGCGATAACGACCATCGCCGCGCAAAGGCCGCCGGCGTTCTTTTCAACCGCCGCCGGCGTCGGTTTGTCGGCAAAGCCCTCCTTCGGCGGGAATTTCTCGTCGAAAGTGACCTCATCCGCGCCGATTGTGATGGTGCTGCGAATCTTGCCGCGGTATTTTTGAATCTGAAAGCCTACGATCGGGATCAGGATAATATCCATCGAAAGCACAAAAATAGGGATGCCGTCGCCGACCTCGAAGATCAAAAGAATCATGGCCGCCACCTGAATGACGACGGCAAACCACGCCAAACCGGGGAACCACTTTGCCTTGACCGTCAGGACTTCCTTCGGATCGTAGCCGCGCTGTTTGAGCCGCTTTCTGAATACGATCTGCGAATAGAGGATCCCGACCCAGCACAGCGTACCCGTGAATCCCGCAATGCCGATGAGGGCGATGTACATCGTATTGTTTTCGCCGCCCATAAGCCCGAGGTTGGAGATCAAAAAGCTGAACAAAAAGACGACCCACACGAAAGCAAGCGAGAAGAGCGTCGCCTTCTGCGGCGTGCTGAACCGATTCAGATCGGACAGGAATTTCGGCGCGAGCCCCTCGACGGAAAGCCCGTATAGGGAGCGCACCGTACCGTAAAAGCCGGAATTCGCGCAGGAAAACGCGGCGATGAGCGTGACCACTTCAAAGATCTTCGCGCCCCATCCAAACCCGTAGGCGACCAAGGCCTGCGCAAAGACCGAATCCTCGAGCGTCGCGGCGAAATACGGCATGATGAGCGAAAGGATAAAGATCGGAATCAAGTAGATCATGATGATACGGATCGCCACCTTGCGGCAAGCCGCCGGGACGTTTTTCGCCGGGTCCTGCGTTTCCGCTGCGGACAGCCCCACGATCTCCGAGCCTTGGAAATTGACCAAGGTCCAGATCATCATCGTGATGATGATAATACCGCCGCTCGGGAAGAGCTGCGCCGCCACCGTCTTGCCGGTTTCGGCCAACATGGCGTGCGTCCCGATGAAGCCGGCCCCGATCGAGAATGATTCGCCGTCCTCATTGGTCATCGTCGCGCCGCCGTTTGCGACGCCGAGCCAGATAACGATAGCGGCAATGACAAAGAGAATGATTGCGAAAATCTTGATGATGGCCATGATCGACTCGACATGCCCGAACCATGTGACATGAAAAATATTGATGAGCGTCAGCACCGCGAGCGCAATCACGCCGGACAGGAAGATCACCGTATTGCCCGCCCCGCCGTCAAAGAACAGCGCGTTGACAAAGGTGGCGACCGCCAGGGCCTCCGAGGGGATATAGCACACCCAATTGGCCCAGAACGCCCAGCCGATGCCGGCGCTTGCCGTGTCGCCCATGAATTCCCGCGTATAGGAAACAAAAGAGCCCCGCCGCGGGATGTTGACCAAAAGCTCCGCAAAAGATTGCATGACGCCGTAAATCGCGATCCCCGCGAGCGCGTACGAAATGAGGACGGCGCCCGCCCCCATATCGTGGAAAGTCAGCCCGAGCCCCAAAAAGTAGCAGGAGCCGATGATGCCGCCGAGCGCGATGAGCGACACATGCCACGGACGGATGCCGCGCGCCAAGGTCCTCTCGCTTCTTTCAACCAATCTTTCTTCTGACATAGTATCCTCGTCCTTTCTCAAAATGAAGTATTTCAAAATAATAATATAACAATAATATCACACAATTACAGAACACTTCGGCACACCCTCAAATCCATGCCGCCGCATGCGGGAATTGTCCTCCCCATGCAAGAGATACGATAGAATGGAATATAACAAAATTACGGGAAAGAATCTATACCAAACGTATTAGTCAGAATAATGAGATTTTTTCAGAGATTTTTTCGCATACCGGGCTTGGCCCGCGCTTATACAGCCTGTTTTTCGGGCCCTCGCTATTCTCCGCGCCGCCTTCGCCGCCGTGCCGGTTCTGCGGCGAACGCGCCCGCGGGCACAGGCTCTTTCGGCACATCGGGCTTGATCGCGCCGGCCTTGATGAAGGCGTCTTCCGGGCAGGACGAAAAACAGGCCCCGCAGCGCGTACATTTGTAATTGTCAACCACATGGATATACGCCGCTTGCCCGGCAATCGCGCCCGCGGGGCAAAGCGGCTCGCATTGCCCGCAGCCCGTACATTTTCCGGGGCTGATATGCACCGTATAGAAACCGGGGCAAACCATGGCTGAACACTGTTTTCGGTACAGGTGCCTGTCCCATTCTTCTTCATAGGATGTAATCAGCTCCTCGATGAGCCCGCTCACGCGCACGGAAACTTCGCAGTCTGAAGCACGCTTCATATTTTTCAGGAGGGAACACAAAAGCGCCATATCCCCGTCCCGCGATTTATCACGCGCAATATCCCGCAAAATCAAAACTGCTTGCGCGATTCCGTCGCGACAATATACGCCTTTGCCGCAGGAAAGCGCCGCGCCGCGCTCCGCAGCGCGCAAAGCCGCGTCCACGGGACACTGCCCCTCTGTCAGGGGAAGCGTATCCTCCGGGGCGCCGCCAAGCTCAAAAGCCTTCACATCGCAAATATATTTCACACACTTCACCCCTCCGCATATGTATTCCACGGGCGAACTTCCGCTATCCGCTCCCGCAAATCGCATTGCAAACAGCGCTCGCACTCACGCGCGGCATCCGCTCCCGCAAGGCCGCGATCGGCCAAGTCAAAACTTTCCGCCCGCCGCTCCGCGTCAAGCAGCATAGGCCGCTTCCGCGCAAGCGCCGCGAAACCGTTGATCTTTCCGATGTTCGCGTCGGCTTCGTCCTTGTCGACCAGACACTCCTCGATGTCGCCGTCGCCGCCGAGGCAGCGATCACTGGCCGACGCCGCGTCCCGGCCGGCCGCGATCGCGTCAATGACCGTCTTCGTGCCCGTGACGATATCGCCCGCCGCAAAGACACCTTCCTCCGAAGCGGCCGCACCTACGGTTTCGGGATACCCGAAGCGATTCAGCGCAAGGCCGAAATCCGCATCGATCCCGCTCGCCTGACCCGCCGCGAAGATGATCCGCTCACAGGCAATCACGCGCTCCGTCCCCGCGGCGACATCCACCCGGAGCTTTCCCTCGTGAAAGCGGAATGCGTTCGCATCCGCAAT
>JAITNA010000003.1 GCA_031290715.1 Eubacteriales Family XIII. Incertae Sedis bacterium
ATCCCGGAGTGTATCATGGACGACTATGTGGAATGGAGCGGGCGCGGCTTTGTCGGCGACTCGATCGAGCAGCAGTTCCACCGTTACCATTATCCGGCGGACGGGTATCCGCGCCTTCAAATGCTCTACAAGTACGGCGGCTCGCACATCGGCACGATGGGCGAAACGAACCGCTACGCGCGCATGTACAGGACAAAGCGTCTGCCGTTCGTCGTCAGCCAGTCCATCTGGTTTGAAGGCGAGGTGCCGTTCGCGGACGTCATCCTGCCGGCCTGCACGAACTTTGAGCGTTGGGACATCGGCGAATGGGCATCCAACTCGGGCTACAACCCGGATTCGCACAATCAGGCCAACCACCGTATCATCTCTTTTCAGATGAAATGCATCGAGCCGCTCGGCGAATCCATGAGCGATTACGATATCTTCTGGGAGATTTGCAAACGTATCGGCGTCGGCGGCGTATTCTCCGAGGGAAAAACGACGCTCGATTGGGTACATCAGATGTTCGACGCGTCCGACCTTCCGAAGAAAATCTCATGGGAGGACTTCACGAAGAAAGGCTACTACGTCGTGCCTGTCGACGAAAGGGCGCCGAGCGCGCCCGGATTCCAATGGTTCGCGGAGGATCGCGAACAGGATACGCGCGGTTGGATCAGCCATTTGCGGCCCGGCGACACGCTCGGGCTCAAGGGCCTGCAAACGCAGTCGGGCAAGATCGAGTTCGTTTCAAACAGCCTGAAACGCTTCGGGCATTACGATACGGACGACACGGAACGGCCCCTCATGCCCGTATACCTCCCGTCGTGGGAGGGACACAGGACCGAGCGCTTCAAGAAATACCCGCTCGCGGTCGTGTCGCCCCATCCCCGTTTCAGCTTCCATACGCAGGGCGACGGCAAAGACGCGTTCATGAACGACATCAAGGATCATCGCGTGCGGGTCGATGGATATGATTATTGGATATTCCGCATGAATCCGGCGGACGCCGCGGCGCGCGGCATTCAGGACGGCGACCTCATCAAGGCGCACAACGAACGCGGCGAGGTCATCTTTGCGGCGCAGGTCACAAACCGCCTGCCCGAGGGGACCTGCCATTGCTACGAGTCCTCGGCCGAGTATGACCCGATCGGCAAGCCGGGTGAATCGGCGGACCGCGCCGGATGCATCAACATCCTGACGCCGGGGCGTTTCCTCTCGAAATACGCTTGCGGTATGGCGACGGAGCACGCCCTCGTAGAGGTCGAAAAGTGGGACGGGAGAGCATAGGGAATCGGGAATCATATAAGGAGGCGATCAAAATGAAAGAAAAATATTTGGTGATGGACGTGGCGAAGTGCCACGATTGCAACAATTGCTTCATCGCGTGCAAAGACGAGCACGCGGACAACGACTGGAGCCCGTATACGTACGCGATGCCGTGGCACGGCCATCGGTGGATGAACATCGAACGGCGCGAGCGCGGGGAAAACGGCCGTGTGGACGCGGCGTTTCTGCCGAAGCCGTGTATGCAGTGCTCGGACGCGCCCTGCGCGAAAGCCAACCCCGCGTTCGTGCAGACGCGCGAGGACGGCATCGTGCTCTTTGACCTCGAAAAGGGCGCTGGGCAAAACATTACGGACACCTGCCCGTATGACGCCATCTACTACAACGACGAGAAGAAGGTTTCTCAGAAATGCACGTTTTGCGCCCATCTTCTCGATAATGGCTGGGAGGAACCGCGCTGTGTGCACAGCTGCCCGACGGGGGCGCTCAGCTTCTACGCGAGCGAGCCCGCGGAGTTTGAGAAAAAAATCGCGGAGGACGGGCTTTCGGCCTACATGGACAGCCTTGGCACAAAACCGCACGTCTGGTACAAGAACCTGCACCGCTTCACAAAGAATTTCATCGCGGGGCAGATTCTGATCGACGGGGAATGCGCGGCAGGCGTCGTCGTGAAGCTCGAGGGCGGCGGCGTGACCGCCGAACAAAAGACAGACATGTTCGGCGAGTACAAATTTGACGGGCTCGAGGGCGGCGAGGCTTACACCGCGACGGCCGAAGGGAAAGTACTCGGCAAAACGGTGCTGACGGGCGCTTCCGTCGATTTGGGTGAGTTTGCGCTGTAGCGTTATGATTACCCCGCAAGCGTCGGGGTAATATTATCCCGCAAGCGCCGGAGCGGCAACCGGAACTCGTAACGGAAAGGGCGGTGTGTTCTCGGACAGACCGCCTTTGTTTGTCGAAGGATCTGATTCTCATGAAGATACAAACGTTGCTCGAATTCAATGTATTGGCGAAAGACCTGAATTTCAGGGGCGCCGCGAAAAGGCTTGGCATGCAGCAGTCCGTGCTGAGCAAGCATATTGCCGCCCTTGAGGAAGAGCTTGGCGTCACGCTGCTGAAGCGCGGCGGGCGGGTCACGCTCACGGACATGGGAAAAATTTTCTTCCCGGAGAGCGAGAAAATCACACGGCAGTATGAGGGGGCGATTTTGAAGCTCGGGCAAGCGGCCGCGGACGGCCAATGCGAGGTCCGGGTCGGTTTCCTGCATTTGGCGGTTCGGGATATGCTCGCGGAAGCCGCCAATGAATTTCGCAAACAGTGTCCGGGCGTCAAACTCTCGCTCGTCCCGGAGGACTACCGGGAGCTGATTGATTTGCTGAAGGCGGACAAGATCGATATCGCGCTGACCATCGGATTCGGCAATGCATATTTTGAAAAATATGACGTCCGTTGGATTTCCGCAGACGAGTGGCGCGCCTGTGTCCCGGCGGCGCACCCCTTGGCCGGCCGCGGGCAGATATCACTGCATGATCTGGCCGGAGAGGATATCCTGATGCCGGAAAGGGATGCGCTGTACGGCTTTGCGCCGTTTCAGTACGCGCTTTTCAAAAAGGCCGGAATCAAGCCGAAGATCGCGGGGAGCTATGGGCACGTGAGGTCGGCGCTGATCATGGCGGAAGCGGGGCAGGGCGCCGCGCTTTTGCCGGGCCATCTTGCCGCCGACGCGCCGGACGCGCTTCGCTTTCTTCGCCTGTCCGAGCAAGACAGCCAGGATAAAAAAGACAAACAGGACAAGCAATATTGCCTTGACATCATCGCGCTTTCTCAAAAAAAGAACACCAACGAGCATATTTCCAAGTTTCTGGACATCTTGTGCAACCGGGCCGCTTTTGATTATTTCACGGCCGGTTGACAGTGTCTATTCAGACCCCTGCTAAAATGCTGTCATTCCCGGGTTTATCCCGGGAATCCAGTGATTAGTCGTATCATGGATTCCCGCATTCGCGGGAATGACAAGGTTTTTGCCGTACGCCGTACATCTGAATAGACACGGCTGACACTGGTTGACAGTCCTTGTATTGAATATTTTTTCATATATCAGGCGTTCGTGTGCTACAATTATATCAACAATAATATGCTCAAATATTTGGAGGAAGCTGTTATGACAGCGCAAGCGCAAAACATCGTGAAACAAATGAAATCAATGTCGGATTCGGAGATTGAGTTCGTATGGGATTTTCTTCGGAAGCGCCGCAACGAGGCCTTGCTGAAAACGGTTGATTTGAAACTCGAAGAGTCGATGGACGCTGAAAGCCTGAATGAATCCGAAGTCAAAGCACGTCTTGAAAAACTTGGAATTGCATAATTGAAAATTGAATTCAAACCGCAGTTCTTTGATGATCTTGATGAAATCGCAGAATATGTGTCTGCACATTTCGATGAAAATCTTGCACGGCAGATTCCTAAACGGATTTACAAAGGATGTTTTATCCTAAAGGATCATCCATTTTTGGGTCGCGAATATTCAAGAAATCGTTATTTTCGATTTCTCATTGTTGAAAAAATAAATCTGGTTTTCTATCATGTCGATGACGACGTTGTTACCGTACACAGGATTTTTGACAGTCGAAAGGATTATATAACGGCCGTCAATTCGATTCCTGAAGCTGATTAGTAATACCCTGGATTCCCGCATTCGCGGGAATGACAGTCCTAACCCGACTCGCGGGAATGACAGTCCTAACCCGACTCGCGGGAAAAACAGGGGTTTTGCTGCACGCCGCAAAAGATTATCTCCGTTTGGGCAATTTTTATCGAGGGATTTTGATTTTGCTATCGGGAATCCGGTTTTTATCGCGGCGATGTTGCTTGAAATCGCCATCGCGATTTTCTTTTTTGCCTGCGCTTTTCAAGAAGCCATGAAAGCGTTCTTATTTATTGCGCTATTCAATACCTTGTTTATACAAAAGATTTTTGAAATAGAGGTGCAATATGTAAATGTATACGCAAAATTACCGCTGTCATTTCAAAAATTCATATTGTATCGGGTAATGAGCGCTTCTGTCATTTTTTCAGCGATTCCATTCGCGGTTTTGTTATTATCGGCATTTTTCTTTCCGGGAAACACGGCGGAGTTTTTGCGCTGGTCTTTTATGACTGCCGCCGTCGTAATCATATATGTACTTTATTTTTCCAGTATCATTTTGTATTTTTTTCCGGCCGTTCATCGAACAGATATCCCAATGGTAATCGGTTGTTTTTTGCCCTTTCTTGTATTTGCCGCGATACCGATCGGCCTTAGAAAAGGGAAACAAGGATGGGGGGTGCGGCAGCATTATGTTAGAAATTAGAGAACTCAAAAAACACTTAAATATACGAACACGCCGAATGATGAAGTTTTCCGCTTGCTTGAGCGCTTCGATTTGCTGCGGTATCAGCACAGCAATCTAAAGACGCTATCCATGGGTATGCGAAAGCGGGTCGGCATCATTTCCGCAATCATGAATTATCCAAAACTGATCATTCTGGATG
>JAITNA010000004.1 GCA_031290715.1 Eubacteriales Family XIII. Incertae Sedis bacterium
CCGCGCTCGGAAACCGTACAGGTCGGGTACGCCGCCGCTGACCTGAATCACTTGTTTTTTCCTAAAGCCGCTCGAACACCGCCGCGGCTCCCATACCGCCGCCGATGCACATACTGACGGCCCCGTAATGTTTGTCCCTTGCGATGAGCTCATACACAAGCTTCGTTGTGAGATAGGCGCCCGTACACCCGAGCGGATGGCCGAGCGCGATCGCACCGCCGTTCACATTCGTTTTGTCCGCGTCAAGGCCCAGTTCCCGCATACAGGCGATCGCCTGGGACGCAAAGGCCTCGTTCAGCTCGAACAGATCGATATCCTCGCGCGTCAAACCGGCGATTTTCAATGCTTTCGGGATGGCGTAGATGGGGCCGATACCCATATAGGCGGGGTCCACGCCCGCGGCCGCAAATCCGGCAAAACGCGCCAAGGGTTTTAGTCCCAAGTCGTCCGCGCGCGCGCGGCTCATGAGCAGGACCATTGCGGCACCGTCGTTCGTCGGCGAGGAATTGCCCGCCGTGACCGACCCGCCGTCCTTGAACGCGGGTTTCAGTTTTCCGAGGGCCTCTATGCTCGTATCGGGGCGAATGCATTCGTCCTTGTCAAACACCTTGCCTGACGCCCGGACCGGGATGATCTGATCGTCAAACTTCCCCGCGTCCCGCGCCGCCGCCGCCTTGCGGTGGCTCTCCGCGGCAAAGGCGTCCTGCTCCCCGCGGCCGATGCCGTATTTCTCCGCGACATTCTCGGCCGTAAGGCCCATGCTGATATAAGCGTCCGGGCGGTTTTCGGACAGCCAGGGGTCCGGGACCTGAATGTTCCCGCCCATCGGGACGGTTGACATCGATTCCGCGCCGCCCGCCATGACGGCTTCCGTCATGCCGGCCATGATGCCCGTCGCGGCAATGGCGACCGCCTGCAGCCCCGACGCGCAAAAACGGTTCACGGTCTGCCCCGGACACGCGTCCGGCAAGCCGGCGCGCTGCCATACGATCCGCGCCGCGTTCAGCCCTTGTTCGGCCTCCGGGAACGCGCAGCCAAGCACAAAATCATCGATCGCCGCGGGGTCCGCCCCCGGCGCTTTTTCTAAGGTCCCTTTCAGGACCTGCGCCGCCAAATCCTCGGGGCGCATATCTTTCAGGCTTCCTCTGCCCGCCCGGCCGACGGCCGATCGTCCGCAGGCGACAATTACAGCTTCGTTCATGTCAGTCCCTCCTAATTCCTCAGCGGTTTCCGATTGTTCATCATATAGAGCATCCGCTCCTTCGTCTTTTCTTCCCCGCAAAGGCTGAGGAAGGCTTCCCGTTCGAGATCGAGCAGATATTGTTCGTCCACGACGGCGCCCTTCATCGCGTCCCCGCCGGTCATGACCCAGGCGATCTTCATCGCGATGTGCGCGTCGTACTCGGACGCATAGCCGCCCTTGACCAAGCCGCCGACGCCGATACGCGCCGCCGCGCGGCCGTAGTCGCCGAGGACCTTGATCCTTGCGGGCTTCGGCGGCATATAGCCGTCTGCTGCAAGATTGAGGACCTTGCGCTTCGCTTCGTCGAGGAGCGCGTCCTGATTCATGACGACCTTCGTGTCCTTGGGCCGCAGGAGATGCTTATCGATCGCGTCAAAGGCATTGCTTGAGAATGTCGCCATCGCGACCATCTGCCAGGCGTCCAAGAATTTCAGGAGCAGGTCGGACGGCTTGTCCGAGGACGCGGTTTCGTAATACCGCATCAAAAGCTCCTTGTTCCCGCCCGCGCCCGGAAGCAGCCCGACGCCGACCTCCACGAGCCCCATGTACGTTTCGACGCTCGCGACGGCGCAGTCGCTGTGCATGACACACTCGGCCCCGCCGCCGAGTACGCGGCTGAACGGCGCCGTGACAATGGGCTTGCCGCAGTATTTCAGCCGCATGTTCGTATTCTGGTACGTCGCGATGCCGTCCTCAATGCTCTTCCAATCCTCAAGCTGAATGCCGAAGCCGATGGTGACGAGATTCGCGCCCGCGCTGAACATATCGCCCTGATTGCCGATGACCATACCCGCCCACTCGCTTTTTGCCAAATAGTCCTCGAGCGCCGTATCAAACAGCGCCATCGTATTCTGTCCGATAGAATTGCCGGAAGCGATGAATTCAAACAAAAGCACGCCGTCGCCCAAATCGCGGAGCCGCGCCTCGTCGTTGGACACGAGGACGGGCGGTGTCTTATCGTCCAATTTGATATAGGGCGTCAGGCGGTCGTCCTCCTCGTAGAAAGCGGTCTTGCCTGCCGCGACGCGCTCCTCGACCCACGCGGGGATGCGGAACCCCTCTTCCTTCATGCGTTTGATCGAACGCTCGACGCCGATGGCATCCCACATCTGAAAAGGCCCGAGCTTCCAGTTGAAGCCCCAGTTCATCGCCTTGTCGATTTCCCTGTAATCGTCTGCGATCTCCGGGATTTTTTCGGCGGCGTACAGGCTGATGTCGCGCGTCAGTTCCCAGCAAAATTTGCTGTGATCGCTGTCGCCGTACACGAGGGCCGCGTATTGGTTATCGCTCTTTTTCGCTTCCGCGATGAGCTCCGGCTTCGGCCGTTCAAAGTCGATGTAATCCTTCGTTTGCGGATCGTAGACCTTCACAACGCGCTTTCCGTCCGCGTCCCGCGACTTTTGGAAAAATCCTTTCTTCGTCTTGTCGCCGAAAGCGCCCGCGTCCACAAGCCCCTTGATGAGGTCCGGCGAACGGAAACGCTCTTTTTCCGCGGTGTCCACATCCGCGTTCACCACATTTTCGGCCACATGATAGAAAACGTCGAGCCCGGCCATATCCATCGTGCGGAAGGTCGCGCTCTTCGGGTGCCCCATCGCGGGCCCCGTGAGCTGATCGACGGTCGGGATGTCGAGCCCGTATTTTTCCATGAGCCTCATCACTTGGATGGACGCGTAGACGCCGATACGATTCCCGATGAAGTTCGGCGTATCCTTCGCTACGACGATGCCCTTTCCGAGGAAACGGTCGCCGAAAGCGGCCATCCGCTCTGTGACTTCGGGCAGGGTTTCCTTTCCGGGAATCAGCTCAAATAGGTGCATGAAGCGCGGGGGGTTGAAAAAATGCGTCCCGAGAAAATGCCGCAAGAACTCTTTGTCCTGCCCCTCGCCGATGGCGCCTACCGAAATACCGGATGTATTCGTCGATACAATGCTGCCCTTTTTCCGGTACTTCGCGACGCGGTCCATCACGCTCCGCTTGATGTCAAGCCGTTCCATGACGACTTCGACAATCCAGTCGCATTCCGCAAGACGCGCCATGTCGTCCTCAAAATTGCCGGCTTCGATCAGGGGCAGCTGCGTCTTTGAAAAGAGCATTCCCGTTTTCTTGTCCTGCAAACGCTCGATACCGGCCAACGCAAGCTTGTTGCGAAACGCGGGGCTCTCTTCCGTGAGCCCCTTGGCTTTGTCGTCCTCGTCAAGCTCCTTCGGCACGATGTCGAGCAGGAGCGCCCGCGCGCCGGAGCCGACGATCAGCCCGGCAATGGTGCTGCCCATCACGCCCGCGCCGAGCACAGCCACTTTTTGAATGTCATTTACCATATCTTCTCCGTCCTTTCGATTACTACTGCCATTCCCGCGTGTCATTCCCGCGTGTCATTCCCGCGTGTCATTCCCGCGAATGCGGGAATCCAGTGCCTACCCTTTCACAGCGTAACACCCGCCCGCTCCAAAATGCCCGAAACCGCCCGCATCGCGGGGCCGTCCGCGGGCAAATCCCTCAGGCTCATGCCCTCGCGGTCGTACCGGTTCACCGCCTCGTCCTCGGGGATACTGCCGAACACCTCCGCGCCGACCTTATCGAGCAGCGCACCGCTCGGGACGTCGCCGCGCACGCGGTTCAGCACCAAGCCGGTCCGCCGCACACGCGCGTCCTCTTCATAGCTTTCCGCGACGCGGAGAATGCCGGCCGCCGTTTCAAGGCTCCGCGCCGACATATCGGACACGACCAAGAGCAGGTCGATATGCTTCAAAACGCGCCGGTTGAGCTGTTCGGGCCCGGCCTCGCCGTCGATGATGACGATGTCGTACTCGTCGGCCAAGGAGTCGATCCCGAAGCGCAGCAAGTCGTTCACCGTGCAGAAACAGCCCGGCTCCTCCGGGCGGCCCATCGCCAAGAGGTCAAAGCCCTCGCCGCGGGCGAGAATCTCCTTCATGACGGACTTTGTGGGCCCGCCGTCGGCCAAAGCTTTCTTGGCCTGCGCCGAACCGATGAGTTCGGAGCGCACGCCGCTCACGGTACGCGGGACGCTGATGCCCAGCGTGTAGGGCAGGCTCATTGCGGAATCGGCGTCGATCGCGAGCACCTTCCGTTTCCCGTCCGCGAGCAGATGGATCATGAGGGTCGCGAGCACGGTCTTGCCCGTACCCCCTTTCCCTGTGACTGCGATTTTCCTGACCATAGCGTTCCTCCTTCGCCCTTACACCCTTGCGCCCTTACGGTCGCCGGCCGCTTGCCGCCTACGCCTTCTTCGGCGGGTAGTTGCCCTTTTCCTTTTGCTCGACGATGTTGTCCATGTACTCGCCGATGATCTCGCGAATCTCCTCGGTCGTCTTATAGCGTCCGTCGACCGCGTCCACATCGATGGTGAGCGTCGGAAGCCCGAATTTCTCCATGACCATATCCTTGATCACCTTCGCGGCCGCCCACGTATGCTTGCAGCCGACGTGCCCGACAAACATCGAAAC
>JAITNA010000118.1 GCA_031290715.1 Eubacteriales Family XIII. Incertae Sedis bacterium
CGTTCCAATTCTTCGGCTTTTTTTCCGATGGGGTCGGCGCATATCGCAAAACTGCTGCCCTTGATCCCATGCACGGTCACCGCGACATTCGGCAGATCCGCTTTATCAAAGTCCCGGAGCCGATCGATGAGCGCCGGCGTGCTCGCCGCGTAGGACCGGAGCGTTTGCAGATAGGCGTCCTCATCGTACGAAAATCGCGCAAGCCCTTTCTCTAGATCGATTCCGTTGATGGAAATCGTTTCCAAAACCCCGCCGGATTCGCCGGATTCGCCGCCCCCGCCGGACACGTCGGCGGGCCGGACGCCGCCGGAGTCGCCGGACGCGCCGCCCACCGCCATTTGTTCCCGTTCCTTATCGCGAACCCACATGGTGATCACCTCGTCCATCTTGATGATGTCGATGGGTTTGGAGAGGAAGGCCTGAAAACCGTTTTGGAGGAAAATCTTATCCGTCCCGACGACCGCGTTCGCGGTGAGCGCGATGATGGGGACATGTTTGGCGTATTCCGTCCCGATTTTCTCACGAATAATCTTCGTCGCTTCGATGCCGTCCATTTCCGGCATCATGTGATCCATGAAAATGGCGTCATACTTCATGGCGGCGGCGCGGATGAGATCGATCGCCTTCTGCCCGCTCGTCACGCAATCGACCGTCATCCCGTAGGGCTTCATCATGCCCTTTGCCACATCGAGGTTCGTCGGGACGTCGTCCACCACGAGTACGCGCGCGTAGGGCAGCTGCACCCGCAGCATTTTCTGGCTTTTGTCCCTCTTTTTTTCCGTGTAATGGAAGGCCATGAGGTTGTTCGCGATCGTTTCCCCGATCGGCGTGTCCGTCACAAAGCCCTGCTTCAGCCGGACCGTGAATACGCTGCCCTTCATGTATTCGCTTTCCGCTAAGATTTCGCCATCCATCATATCGACCATTTGTTTTGTAATCGAGAGCCCGAGCCCTGTGCCTTCGATGGCGCGATTGCTCTTGGTATCCACTTGGCTGTAATCGGTAAATAATTTCACCATATCTTCCTTCTTAATGCCGATTCCCGAATCCCGGATCGTGCTGACGAGCCAAATGTCATCGCCGTCCCGCTCGCAGGCCAGCGTCCAGTCCACCGTACCTTCCCGCGTATACTTGAACGCGTTTGACAGCAGATTGTTGAATACCTGTTTCACGCGAAGCTCATCCCCAAAGAGCTTGCTCGGCAAATTCCCGTCTATATGGAGCTTGAAATCAATGGGTTTCTCGCTGATACGCATGATATTCAGCGTGATGGTATCGTTGATCAGGCTCGGCATATCATACTCGACGGACAGCAGTTCAAACTTGCCCGACTCGATCTTGGAAATATCCAGAATGTCGTTGATCGTGCTGAGCAGGTTCATGCCCGCGCCGTAGATTTTCTCCAGGTTGTCGCGCGCCTCGCCCTCGATGGATTCATTCCCCAGCTCCAATTCCGAAAGGCCGATCACCGCGTTCAGCGGCGTGCGCATTTCATGGCTCATATTCGCGAGGAACGTACTCTTTGTTTCCGAAGCTTTTTCGGCCGTGTCTTTCATGGCCAAGAGGTCCTGATTTTGTTGGTTGATTTCATCGATCATCGCGCGGTATTCGCTGACGTCGGACATGATGATCACATAGCCCTTGTACTTGTTATTGTGAATCATGAGTTTTTTTGTAACGGTGAACGTGAAGTACCGCTCGCTCCCGTCTTCAAGGGTCTGCGAAGCGGTCATCTCCATTTCCGTAAAGGTTTTTGCCGGGTCGTTTATTTCGAGTAACTGATGCGCGTCCGATTTTGCGCTTCTTGACTGCATGAAGCGGATCAAGTCGTCTATGGTCGTCCGGCCCGGAACAAAATCCACCTGATTGAAATATTCAAATTTTTTGATGTTCCCATCCACGATCACCTTTTGCGCGTCCACGACGACGTAGATATCCGGCGAGGAATCCACAATGCTCGACAGGGCGCCCGTCTGAAGATTGAAGGCGCCGGCCGGGTTTGTGAATATCGCGAATATCGCAAATGTAATAAAATAGGCATAGGGGACGATGTCGTGCCCGATATCAAGCTGAGGGGTCGTGAACAGGATGTTCGCGAGGATCGGCATGACGGCGGCGGCCGTGAGAATGATGATGTAATATTTGTTTTTGATCGTCTTGCAGAAATAGCCCATCAGGAAGGTAAAGGCGAGGACCCATACCGCGATGCTGAGCGTATAGTGTACCCAGAATGCCGGCGCCAGCTGCGCGATCGGATAGGTATACGACTCAAAATACAGATGGTGCAGCCCGTTTGTCAGGATCATCAGGCAATCGATGATGGGCAGGACCAAGCTCAGCGTCACCACCGCCGGCTTGTTCAGGAATGCGGAACCGCTGATTTCACGGGCGAAGATCAGCGCGCAGTACGGGTTGAACGCGACGGCGACCATCCGCAGCGTATAGATCAAGGGGTAGATGGTTTCTGTGCT
The DNA here is from genome assembly GCA_031290715.1 of Eubacteriales Family XIII. Incertae Sedis bacterium. Taxonomy (GTDB): domain Bacteria; phylum Bacillota; class Clostridia; order Peptostreptococcales; family Anaerovoracaceae; genus JAITNA01. Next base: position 2,472 of record JAITNA010000118.1, read on the forward strand.
GACCATTGCGATGGCGCTGAACAGCACCCAGAAACTCATGGAAAGCCCGAGCGCGAACAGCCCTTTGTGCCGGCGATTGCGCTTGTCGGAGAACCAAAGCATCCCGATGAAGTAAATCACAACACCGAAGATGACCAATGATACTAAAAAAAGCAATCCCGTAGAATTCATTTGCTCTCCCCCATGCCCTCCGGCAAAAACAGCAAAATCGTAGTCCGATATGTTTTACAAATTGGTTGATATAATATTTATTATGATACTTTTTCAGAAAATGTCAATCAGTAAATTTCGATTTACAGGTAAATTTGTAATTTGGCTATCATCCTTACTATTTTTTTGCAGATGGGATTTGTTGTGGCATTTTCTGATCGTTTGGGGTAATATATTCTTGAAAGGGAAAATATATGGTACTGAGGACACGCTTCAAAACGGTAATATCTTTGGTTTTGCTTGCCGCCATCTGTCTGACGGGCACGGCTTTTGCGGCGCCGTGGCCGACAAAAGAAGTATGGAAGGCTTTGGACTATGACAATCCGGTCGCGCAGGACGCGGTGAAAGGCGTCCCGCAGACGCAGTTTCTCGGCGCCGACGAGCGGGCGACTCCTTTTGGGACGGTCGATGTGTCTTTTGCGGATAAGGGGCTGCTGTACATCGATTTCGGCGAGGCGGCGCAGGGCGAGAATATCCGTCTGCTTTTGACGATGGACGCGCCCGCTGAAAATGAAGAGCTCAATATGTTTGCGACGCGGCCCTATCTCAAAGCCGGTTTTTTCCCGCTCATCTACGGGCCGGGTGAATATACGCTGTTTGTCTACAAACAAAATTCGGGCGACATCTACGATCTGTCTTGGATCGAAACGCAGATCGTTTCGGATTTCGCGGAAGAAGAACCGTGGAAATACGCAAACGTATTTTCGGAACACGGGGACGCCAGTCTTTTTGCTACCGTTGCGGCCAATCTCTGCGAAGGCGAAGTTACCGACGCTGCGAAAGCGCGGAATATCTGCGCTTTTGTATCAAAGTACATGAAGTATGACAAGGCGCTCGGCGCGGATATTAAGTCGGGTCTTGCGAATGATACGCTGCGGTCGAACAGCGCCGACGACGTATTTGAAAACGGAAACGGGGTCTGCGTACAGTACGCGATGCTCATGAACGCCATGTGCCGTTCCGTCGGGATACCGTCGCGGGAGGTTTGGGGGCATACGGACGCCGGCCTTTACCACGCCTGGAATGAGGTCTGGGCAGAGGGGGTCTGGGTCACGGCCGACCCCTTGGCAAACCGCTGGGATGTCAAAGGATACGAGAAATTCATCGATACCTACCGATGAGTAACACAAAGGGGTCAGCTAAATACTGTCATTCCCGAGGTGCCCGCAGGGCAATCCCGGGAATCCAGAGGTAAATATGTCACTGGAGTCCCGGTTCGCTTCGCGCCCGGGAATGACAATGGGCAAGCAAGTCTGAGCAGTTACTTTTATTTTGGGTCTTTTTTTTATTTGGGGGCGAAATGTGTTGACAAGGGGCTTTGCTCGGGTGTATATTTCTTATATCAATTATTATATAACATATATGCATAGTATGTTATATTGCTTGATTGGATTGCCGCAGGTGGGTTTTTTGATTCGCCGGGCACTTGGAAAGGGCGCTTGTTGGTTTCCTTTCCAAATAGCAGGGACGCGTCGTTCGAGCGGCGCGCCCCGGGTGCTTGCACCGATCCGCATATCCGTTGCATAAGAGTTTTGGAAAGGAGAAGCATGATGACATTATACCATGCGAAACAGAAATCAGTATCACAAACACGGCTTGATCCGAGAAGGATTCTTCTGTGTGCTTTGCTGTGCGCGGCGCTTGTTTTGGCGATGCCGGCTTTGCCGCGGTCGGGCGGCGCTGTGTACGCGGAGGACGGCGCGTCCGCCGCGGATGAATCCTCGGCGGCGGGGACTTCGGACGCCGACGGGATTTCGGTCAATGACGCGGACGCGGACGGGATTGCGCCGGACGGCGAAAGCAGTACGGGCGAAGACGAGATCGCGCCGGACGGCGCAGGCGGTACGGACGGCGCGGACGGCGAAAGCACCCCCGCGGTCAAAGCCGCCGCCGGAACATCCGCGCCCGCTTTGACGGACACGAAAACAGGGGCGGCTTCGGATGTGCCCGCTTCCGATACGAAAGATTCCGCGCGGGAAGCCGCGGGCATCGCCGCGCTCGCCGCCAATCAGAAAGCAATCAGCGATCCCGTCGTGGCGCCGTGGAAGAAAACGGTGACGACGACCGGGGATTATCTTTACGATGAATACAAGGCATACGGTTTGCCGGCGGATCACGTCTTTGAGGACATCACGCAGGAACGCGTGCTCGATATCCTGAGCAGCTCCGGTGATTATTATATCGTATTCGCGGGGCCGAACAGGGTCGCAAGCCGGACGATTCTCGCGGCCGTCGACGCACAGGCCAAGGCGAACGGCATTACGAAGATTTATCATTTTGATCCCTATATTGACGGCTATCAGCTGGATATTTCGGATCCGGGAACCGTGTTCAAAAGAAACAATAACGCCGAAGGTTCCGTTTATGCGCTTTGGGAGAATGTGTTCGCGTTGGCGGGGACAGACAATATTTTGGATCCGGCGCAGGGCTTTGATTCGGACGACGCGCTCCTGATCCGCTTTAACAAGGAACTTGCGACGAAGATTGCGGCGTCCTACAAACTCAGCTTGGGCGAAGCGATCGGCGGCTATGACGCGGACGCGGCAAACACGGCGATTGCAAGCGTGTTCAAAAACAACAACGGCGCCGTCGTTCCGTCCGGCGTGCGCACGAGCTATGATTATTATTCCAGGACCTTCAACCTCCGGAACGCGGATGTCGCCGCGGCGCCTGTCATACAGGCGGAAGATCAAGAAAACTTCCCGCTGCGGCAGCTGACGTTCCCGGCGCTCTTCAATCTGTACAACACGCCGGGGGAGCATGTGATCCTGTACGGCTCCGTCTGGTGCGTGAATACGCTCGCTATGATTGAATCCTTTGTCGACGGCTCCAAGGCCGCGAACAAGATATCCTATGTCTTTGACACCAGTCTTGGCAGCCCCTTTAACGTCGACGCGGACACCGGGGAAATCGCCGTCGGGGGCTTCAATAATCAAACGTGGAACGCCCGCAACAGCGACAGCGCTTTGCGTAACACCGGCTATTATTACGGGGAAGCCGTGCGCCCGCTGAAGACTTTCATTACGGAAAATCAGAGTCAGGGAATCGCGAACGTCAACGGGACGAATCCTTCGCAAACCGAGGCGGCGGCCACGGGTTCGCAGCTCGGGATCAGCTTCTATCCGGACGGCGACCTGAACGGAACCCTTACGAGTACCGTGCCATGGGAGGATACTGACGCGCCGAAGAACGCAATTCGCCTGCAGCTCCCGTTCCTCATTACTTACAACAAAGACGTGACGGCCGCTCCCGTGACGAACCAGTGGCTTCACAAGAACGCGAATAACAGCGCTTATACGGAATTCATGCTTCAGGTGAGCCATTATCGGGATCCGGAAGGCTCCGCCGGGGCGCTGCAAAGTTCTTGGGCACCGGAGATCACTTTCGGTCAGGCCGCGCTTGAATCCATCGAACTCTACGCACCCATCTTTGCGGCGGGTACGGATCTGATCAACCCGGAGGACGACCCCATCGACCCCATCGTCGACAATGACAATGACGGCGACGGCGATGGCGACGGCGATGACGGCGATGGCGACGGTACAACGCCTACGCCAACGACGGCCCCGGCCAATGCGACGCTCGTCAGGAGCGGCGGCCTTGTGAGCAGCGACGGCATCGTCCATTACATACGCGGCAGCGGAAAGGATTTCGTCGTTGAAATCTTCAAGGACTTCGATCCGAACGCGAGAGTTGCGGTCAATGGGACGGCCTTGCCAAGCAGCGCGTACAAGCTGACGGCGGGCAGCACGATTGTGACGATCTTCTCCTCCTATCTCGATACGCTCGCGGTGGGCCGCTATGACGTCACTGTGACCTTCTCGGACGGCTATGTCGAGCGGCAAACGATCGCGGTCAGCGAGGACGATCCGGCCGTCCCTGTGACGACCGCGGCAGCAACGACGCCCAAGACCGGAGATGATGCAAGCCCCGCGCTTTATTTGATCGGGCTTCTCGCCGCCGCCGCGGTACTCGTGTTTGTACTGCGCGGCAGAAGGAAAAAAGAAAGAGGAAGCGTTTCGTGAATAATCTCGATTGGACTTCCGTATCGGCGCTTGTGACGGTGTTGGTGCTGTTTGTCGGCATCTTCATCCTGCGCACGCGGGCGAAGCTCGGATTCACGCCGACGGTACTCGGCGCGATGGCAGTCGGCGTCGCGATCGGGTTCATCTTCTCCGGGCATACGGACTGGATTCGGCCAATCGGAAATATCTACGTGTCGATTCTGACCGCGATCGTCGCGCCGCTGATCATCGTATCGATCATCAGCAGCGTGACATCGCTCGGGTCGGCGAAACAGCTCAAGGGGATCGGCGCGCGCTCGGTGTTTTGGCTGCTTGTCACGACGGCTTTGTCCATTATTCTGGCTTTTGTATTGGCGACGGTATTCAATGTCGGCGGGAACGCCCATCTCGTGATCGACGGCGTGACGGCGGAGGCTTATGAGAACCGGGTCGTTTCGTTTTCGCAGGTGCTGGTCGGCTTCTTCCCATCCAATATCGTCAGTGATATCGCAGGCAACAATATTATTCCCATTATCCTGTTCTCGACACTGATCGCGGTTTCCTACGTGTTGGTCGCGCAGCACAGGCGCGAGAAAGTCATCGTGTTCAAGCATTTCATCGAAGCGCTGAAGGAGATCGTTTTCAAGGCGGTCGGCTTCATCATCGAATTGACGCCTTACGCGGTGCTTGCGCTTGTGGCGGTGAGTATTTCGGGCAGCGTCGCGCGGTCGTCGACCATGATCTCGCTCGGCGTGCTCCTGTTGATCGCCTTCGTCGCGTTCGCGATCGACGTTTGGCTCATCAACAGCGTTTTGCTGACGGCGTTCGCAAAACTGAACCCAATCCGGTTTTTCCGCAAGATCGTACCGGCTCAGGCGGTCGCTTTTTCGACGCAATCCAGTGTCGGGACCTTGCCGGTGACGACGAATGTGCTGACGCGCAGGATCGGCGTGGGGCTCGAGGTCACGAATTTCACGGCGCCGCTCGGGACGACGATCGGGATGCCGGGCTGCGCCGGGATATGGCCGATGTTGAACGCCATGTACGGGATTCACGGCCTTGGGATCGAATACAGCGCGTCGGATTATGTAATGCTCGGCGTGATCTGCCTGTTCGTTTCATTGGGGACGGCGGGGGTGCCGGGGACGGCTACGGTCACGACGGCGAGCGTCCTTGCGGCGGCGGGTCTGCCGCTTGAGATCCTCGTACTCGTCCTGCCCATCTCCGCGATTGCGGACACGGGGCGCACCGCGACGAACGTAACGGCGGCCATCGTCGCTTCGGCGATCGTCGGGCGGCAGGAGAAGGACCTCGACGACGATATCTTTAACGGCCTTAAAGAATTTGACGAGGAAGCTGGGGCCGGCGGCGCGGACGGCGCGGGGCTCAGCGGCAGCGGCGCGGACGGCGCGGATCTGTACGGCGGCGCGGCGGCTGTGCAAATTGAGGAAGAGGGCGCTGTGCCGGTCGGCTCGTGCTCGATCAAATGAAGCAAATGATGTAAATGAATAGAGAAGGTGAAGGCGAATGAAAACGGAAATGATGAAAAATCATAAGGCGGTGTTTGCCGCGTTTGTCATATTGCTTGCCATCGCGATGATTGTCCCGGTCGCCTATAGCGGCAGTTTCGACGCGGCGGTTTGGGCGACGACGGGCGATCCCGCGTTCGATATCGAGGACTGCGACGGGGACGGCTACAACGACCACCCGCCGTATCAGCCGGTGCCGTGGCGCGGGTATGACACCACGCGCGGCGACCCCTATACATTCCCGGCGGATTGGGACGGACAGCCGGGCTCGTACTATGAGGGCGGCAAGACCGGGACGACGACAGGAGGGGGCAATACGGGAACCAGCGGCAATACAAATAACAGCGGCAATACGGGAAACAGCGGCAATAACGGAAGTACGAGCAGCACCGGCAGCAGCAGTACGGGGGGTACGAATACGCCGGCAAGCAATCCTGCCCCGTCGGGGGGCAATGCCGCGGATGTCAATACGCCCGCGCCGGCGGCAAGTGACGGCGGTACCGGCGCCGGTACGCCGCAGAGCTCGCCGAGCGGCAGCAAATCGATTGCCCCCGGCAGCACGCCGAAGGCGGCATCCTCGGATGTATCGGACGCGGAAAAGGACAGCGCGCTTGATGATTCGGGTGAGGACAAAACTTCATCGGATGAGGAAGAGATTGCGGACATCGTGGCCGCCGGCGGCGCCATTGACGTCGAGCTGCCCGAGGGGGAGGGCGCGCTTCATCCGGGCGGCAAGATCGTCATTCGCGGCGCGGGTTTTGCGGGCGATGTGAAGGATTTGGAAATAGAGATTCATTCGTCGCCCAAGCTCCTTGACAAGGTAAGTTCGGGCAGCGACGGTTCTTTTGAACTCACCGTCCTTTTGCCGGATGATTTGGAAGCCGGCAGTCACAATATCGTCGTCCTCTACAAGGGAAATGAGATTGTGAGCAAGGGGATTGAGGTCGTACCGGCGGAAACAGCGGGCGCAGGGTCCGGCGGCGGCATCCCGATTCAGGCCCTCGCGGGAATTATCGCGATTATCGCGGTAGCGCTCTTGGCGATCGGCGTCAAAACGGGCAAGATCAGATTTTCGAAAGAGGAAACGCCGGGCGGCGAGCAGGGCGAGGATTTCCCCGCGGAGAAACAGGCCGGATAGGGTGGGACGGAATTTGAGCCGCTATTTTAACAGCCAATCAAGAACATTCAGCTGCTTGATTCCGTTGTGCGAGGTCAGCGGCGTGTAATCCATCGTCAAGAGATATTTCGGATTGTGGTCGCCTATCGCGGCGAGCGGCGCAAGCTCCCGTTCCAAGGTCTTGCCGTCCGCGTCTATGACCGTGTAGGCGACTTGATAATACTCCTCGCCCTCGCCGCCGATGGCAATAAAATCAAGCTCTGTACGGCCGACCTTGCCGATATAGACTTCATACCCGCGGCGCAAAAGCTCCAAGAACACAACGTTTTCGAGAATATGCCCCAAGTCGGTTTTCTTGTTTCCGAGCAGCGCAACCCGCAACCCGACATCGGCGGCATAGTATTTGTCGCCTGTTTTCAGGTATTGCTTTCCCTTGATGTCGTACCGCCCGATTTGGTAAAAAATAAAGCTGTCGGTCAAAGCGGAAAGATAGCTTTCAACCGTATGAACCGAGATTTTTCTGTCGGCCGAAGTCATCGTATCGGCAATGCTCTTTGCGGAGCAGGTGTTTCCGACGTTATTGAACATGAAACGAGTCACGCTTTTCAGCATTTCCACATTCGGGAATTTTCTGCGGGCGACAATATCTTTTAGGACGATGGTGTCGTAAATGCCTTGCAGATACTGCCGTCTGTCTTTTGGCTCATTAAGCTCAAGCGCATACGGAAAGGCGCTGTTCTGCGTGTAATCGGCATACAAACGGCGGGCATCCGAACCCTTCGGGAATGCCGAAACATACTCCTTAAAAGAGAGCGGAAGCATTTTAATTTCTACATACCGCCCGGACAGCAAAGTAGCCAATTCGCCGGAGAGAAGATAAGCGTTTGAACCTGTGATGTAAACGTCGCAATTTTTCTTGACATACAGGCTGTCAATCGCTTTTTGAAATTCCGCCACGCGCTGTACTTCGTCAAGAAAGATATACATCTTCTTGCCCGATTGCAAACGCTCATTCACAAAGGCGTAAAGCTGTTTGCTCGTTTCGATTTCTGCATAGTCCCCGTCTTCAAGGTTGATCGAGATGATTTGTTCATCCGAAACATTGTCGGCCCTGAGATAATCTTGATACAGCTCAAGCAAGGTGGATTTGCCGCAGCGCCGGATACCCGTAACCACCTTGATCAACTGTTTGTCCCGAAAACGAACCAAGTTTTCGAGGTATTCTTGCCTTGCTATCATAAAAACGCCTCCTTACAGGTTTGTTTTCATTGTACCATAAGTCCGCACGGGTGTCGAGTTTTTGCAATAGTGTTGCAAAAACTTTGATTGAACGTGAACTTATTGCAGTATTAGCTCAGGATGGGGGAGGGGAAAGCGGAGCGGTATAGGATTGGGTACAAGAACGCCGCGGGGATTTGCAGTTCCCGCGGCGTTTTTCTTTGCCTGAAAACGCCGAGATTCGGCAAATCGGCATCTATGCTATAACATCAAGATAAAGTAGCGAATCACGAACAGCGCCGCGAAGATGTACATGATCGGGCTGACGCTCTTTGCTTTTCCCGTAACGACGTTGATGATCACGTAGAAGATGAAACCGCCGGCGATGCCGTCCGAAATGCTGTACGCGAGCGGCATGAGAATGACCGTGAAGAACGCCGGGACCGCGATGCGGAAGTCCGTCCATTCGATCTCTTTCAGGGAGCCCATCATGAGGACGCCGACGATGATGAGGATCGGCGCCGTCGCGCCTGTCGGCACAAAGCCGAGGAAGGGCGACAGGAAGAGCGAAAGCAACAGGAGAATGCCGGCGACGAGCGAGGTAAGCCCTGTCCGGCCGCCGGCCGCGACGCCCGCGGTCGACTCGACATAGGTCGTGACGGTCGAGGTGCCGATCACGGCGCCTACCGATGTGGCGACCGCGTCCGCAAGGAGGGCTTTGTTGGCCCGCGGCAGATTGCCGTCTTTGTCGAGGAAGCCCGCTTTTGACGCGGTGCCGATGAGGGTACCGATCGTATCGAACATATCGACGAGCGTCAAGGAGATGAGGACGGCGATAACGGAGAAGATCGCAACGCCGACGCCTTCCCCGGAATGGAAGAGCTGGCCGAAGCCTTCGCCGAACTTGCCGAATGTCGGCGCAAGCGAGGGGATGGACAGCCCGCCCGGAGCCGACATGCCAACACCGTACCCCAGTCCGAATTGCATGATCCCGCCGATGATCGAGGAAATCACAATGCCGATGAGCAGGGCGCCTTTGACGCCTTTCGCGACGAGAATAATCGTGATGATGAGCCCGATGATCGCCAGAATCGCTGTCGGGGACGCGAAATCAAAGGCCGGTATCGCGCTCGCGTTTGAAACGATCGTAGCCGTTTCGGGGCTGTCGCCGAACATCAGGTAGGCGCCGGGGTCGATCGTGAACTTCAGGAAGCCCGCGTTTTTCATGCCGATGTAGGCGATGAAGAGCCCGATACCGGCGCTGATAGCCTTTTTCAGGGACTGCGGAATGCCGTTCACGATGATGGTACGAAGGCCTGTGAGGGTAATAATAATGAAGATGATACCGGAGAGGAAGACCGCCGCTAGGCCGGCTTGCCATGAGTACCCCAAACTGCCGCAAATTGTGAAAGCAAAAAAAGCGTTGATGCCCATGCCGGGTGCCTGCGCAAACGGATAGTTTGAAAGAAATCCGATGAGCAGCGTGCCGATGGCCGCCGCGATACAAGTCGCGATCATGACCGCGCCGGGGTCCATACCCGCCGCGCCGAGGATGTTCGGATTGACAAAGATGATGTAGGCCATCGTGACAAATGTCGTAATGCCCGCGACCACTTCGGTTCCGACCGTCGTGTTGTTTTCTTTCAGCTTGAAAAAATTGTCCATGATTCTCCTGCAATACTCCTTTCCCATTCAAAATCAATAGAGGATGAAAAAATATTAGGGCCCCGAAATGCCGATTTGATTGTTCAAAGTACCCTAACCGCGTTAGGTGGGATCCCTGCTCGCTGCTTTTGCCTTCCGGTCGGAGCCGGCCCGGCAGCCGCATCGATGACCCGGTGATCCCGGTACTTCAATGTTGGATAATTCTTACAATCAATGTCGTACATTTCAGGAAACCCTGATATACGAAGTATAAACCTGTTTCGCCGCGGACGCAACAAAAACATGAGCGGCTTATTTGCCGAATTTCGGCCGAATTTCGGCGGTGGTAACTATTATGAAACTATCTTCCGCAACGTGTACACGCGGGCAAGCGAAAATATCCCTGCGTAAATGATGGGGGATTCTCGTCAGTGAAATGTCCGTCCTGCCCTATGGCAATGCGTCGTTGCCGTCAGGCGGGC
>JAITNA010000126.1 GCA_031290715.1 Eubacteriales Family XIII. Incertae Sedis bacterium
TTTGCGCTAATATGTTTGAAAGTTGCTGCGGCGACGATTTCACCATGAGCGCAGGCTTCAATCTACCGCCGGATATCGAAAGCGTCGGCGACGGCTTCTGCAGCAGCATGTTTGAACAGTGCTATGGCGACGATTTCACCATGGCCGAAGGCTTCAACTTCCCGCCGGATATCGAAAACATCGGCAACGACTTCTGCAACAGTATGTTCAGAGAGTGCTATGGCGACGATTTCACCATGGCCGAAGGCTTCAACTTCCCGCAGAACCTTACATCTTTTGGGGATTCTTTCGCTTACTTTATGTTCTTATATGCCGGCGGCCCTGTCTTTCACATCAGCGATGGCTTCTGTTTTCCGGACTTGGGCGGATCGTCGGAAGATGGATTTTGCGCCGTTTTTTATGAGCTGGATGTCGCGACGCCGCCGCAGACCCGCACGGCAGGGGCCATTATCAACGGCAACTCGACGCCGGATGATGACATGGAAACTTTCGCGATCAGCGGCGGCATATTCCCCGACTATTACACGATGCCCGTACCGGCGTACTGGGGCGGGCCCCTTTACGGCATCACCGCAGTGGGCGTCGCCGTCGATATCGTAAGCGGCGCGGCGCTCAGCAATGAAGCGGCTCTCGTTTCCGCTGCCTCCGCCTATGCGTTTAATAACGACAGCACAAACACAAAGACAAAGATTGAGGATCTAAAGGTAAAGGACAGCGCATCTCTCGATTATGATCAATTTCGGACTGCGGGTATTTATGATGTGACTTTCTATTATAACAACGATGTAAAGCCGGAGATCACTATTAAAGTGACGGTGGACAAAAAGGCACTGACCGTATCGGCCGCACCCACCGGCTCCGCGCTGACCTACGGGCACTTTCTTTCGGCCTCCGTCATCAGCGGCGGCACGGTTGAAGACGCGGACGGCGATCCTGCCGTGGGCACGTGGGCGTGGGGCCCGGTCGGCGGTAATGACGCTTCGGCGTACATCCCCGACGTGACGTCTGCCTATGGTACGCCGACGGGCTACGCGGCGACCTTTACACCCGCCGATACGGACACTTACAGTACCGTCAGAGCCATAACGACGGTCACTGTATCAAAGAAGAATTTGACCATAGACCTCACCATAGCGGATAAAGCCTATGACGGGCTGAATACGGCGGCGTACAGCGCGGATCCGGAGCTGTCGGGCATCGTCGGAAGCGACGAGGTGTCGCTGACGGGCGGCACGCCGACATTCACAAGTACGGCAGCCGGAGAGGATATCCCCATCGACTTTACAACGTTCGCACTTGCGGGCGGGAAGGCGGACCGGTATACGCTCATGCAGCCGAGCGGCGTCAAGGCGAGCATCACAAATACGTGGTCGCCCGCGCTCGGCACAGAATACACCGCGACGGCGCGAAGCAATGGCTGGACGAACGGGGTCTTTACTGTGACGGCCAAGGCCGGCTACACGCTCAGCCTGTCCAACGCATCCGGCGGCGGCGACGACGGATGGACATCTTCGCTTTCGAGCGAAAACGCCGAAACGACGGGCGGATCGATCGTATTCTACGCGAAAGAGACTTCGACGGGCGCCATCTCTTTGGCAAATACCGAATACTACAAGATCGACATGACCGCGCCGACGGCAAAGATCGATTATAACGAAAACGGATTCCGCGCGTTCCTGAACACGATCACATTCGGGCTGTTTTTCAAGGATACCGTCGATGTGACGATAGAAGGCGATGACACGGCAAGCGCGGTCGCAAACAGCGGCGTGCTTCCGGGTTCGCTCGTCTACTGCAAGGCGAGCGCCGCCGTAAGCGACCCGTCCTCCGATATCGATAGTGCGGATTGGATACCTGTTCCGTCAAGCGGCGTGACCTTCCGCACCTCGCCAAACGAAAAGTTCGTCGTCTACGCGAAGCTCGCGGACGCGGCGGGGAATGTTTCCGTGATTTACAAGGACGATGTCGTCGTCTATACGGACAGCGGGCAGGGCACGGAGGACAGCGACGCGGCGGGCGGCTTCCTGTGCGGCGGCACGGGCGACGTCAGCTTTGACGTGGATTTGAACGGCAATACGGTGGCGGGCGCGGAAATCCAAACGGGCACAGATCCCGATACATGGCAATCGCTCACATCCGGTACAGACTATGCGGTCACGGTAAGCGGCGATCCCGCCGATAGCACGGACACCGGCATCATTACACTCCAAAACGATTGGCTGACGACGCTTGCGGCGGGCGACTACCATCTGCGGGTGAGCTACAAGCCAATGGGCGAGACCTACGTGCCGGCGACCGATACGAACGGCGTTTCGTCACAGGACGGCAACGAAGCGCCGCAAACGACGGCATATACGCTCACGGTCTCGAAAAACGCGCAATACATCGCCATAGCCGACCCCGGGACGCTGGCATTCGGCGATACCGGCGTGACGCTCAGCGTGACCGAAAGCGACCCCCATGGCACAGGCGCGGTCACTTGGTCGGCGCCCGCGAACAGCGTGTTTGCCATTGACGGGGATACGGGCGCGCTTACGATCATCGGCACGGGCCGCGCTGCCGTTACCGCGATGAAAGCCGCCGACGATTGCTATACCGCCGCTTTTGACACCCTTGAGCTTACGGTCGAGGCGGACAAAAAGGGCTTGGCGGCTGTGATACGGGCGGCGAACGACGATACCGCAACGCCGGGTTTTGACCTTGCGGCCGAAACCGAACCGCCGTATTACGAGGACAACTATGCGGCGGGCGCTTGGGAAGATTTGCTCGAAACATACGCGAAAGCCGCCGCGGTCTTTGACGACGAATCAGCGGCGCAGGAGGAAGCGGAGGCTGCCGCGGAAGCTCTTTCCGCCGCTTTGGCCGCGCTCGGCGAACAAGACCATCCGGTGATAGGCTATGACGGCGCCGCGCTGGCGGAGCCAAGCAAAAACTTTGAAGCGTCGATAGGCGAATTTGGCCGCCGGATACAGATTGAATTCAAAGGCCATGTAGGCACGGTCGCGGGCCTGCGCATCAACGGCGCGGATTACCGCATAGCGGGGCGGAGCGGCTCTGCCCACCCGGATGCCGCCGCCGGCTTTGCGGCATATGACGTGTTCGGCGCCGAAGGCGCCCGCGTTGGCACGATCACAGAGGGTTCCGCCATCGTCACGCTTGATTCCGCTTTCGCCGACCGCTTGGCCAACGGCGCCCACAAGCTTGAAATCTTGTTTGCCGACCCCCAAAGCACGGGCAGCGGCACAGTTGCCATCAAAGTCTACCGCGCCGGCAATGACGGCGGCAATGACAGCAATAACGCCGGCAATGGCGCCGCCACGCCGCTCCCTAACGCCGGCAATGGCACCGCTGCGCCGCTCCCTCCGGCCACGGGGGACAGCTCCGGCACAGCGCTTTGGTTCGCCCTCGCGGCCCTTGCCCTTGCGGGATTGGTTCTCGGAATCCGGCTGAATGCCAAATCGTGAAATTGCACAAACTTGCCCCGTCATTGCGAGCGAAGCGAAGCAATCCAGTGGTTCATGGATTGCCGCGGTCGCTGCGCTCCCTCAGTCACTTTCACAAAATCAAAGATTTTGGAAAGTGTTGCATAAGGTCTTCTTG
>JAITNA010000195.1 GCA_031290715.1 Eubacteriales Family XIII. Incertae Sedis bacterium
CCAAATACCCAGCGGGATCGTCCCCATGGAGAAGATGGTGGAAACGACGAGCATTTCCCCTCCAAGCTGCTTGTTGCGCCCGTACTGCTCCGCGAGAATCGGCACCGTCGCGGCGACGGGCATCAGGTTTGCGACGATGAGAATCATGCGCACAGACGGGTCTAGGGGCAGGAAATAGACGAGCAAAAACCCGATGATCGGGACGACGATGAGCTTGGCGATCACGCCTTCCATGACCACGCGGCTCTTGAATACAGACAGGCCGAACCCGCCCGAAAGGAAGGTGCCGATGGAGATCATTGCCATCGGCGTCGCAACGGCCCCGACAGAGTCGAGATACGTCAACGCGAGTTCCGGAAGCGCTATGTGATTGTAGCACAGGATGATGCCGACAATGGCGGCGCTGACCTTCGGGTTGACGAGCAGGCTGAGAAATTCGACGACCTTCTTCTTCACGGACTCGCCGGGCACACCGCGCCCCCGCCGCAGGATGGCGATGCCGTAGGTGAAGAACATGGTATTCAGCGCGACATTGCAAGCGACCATATAGAGCAAGCCCATGCTGCCGAAAAAAGTCACCGCGATCGGAAATCCCATAAAACCGTTATTGGGCGACATAATAGAGAATTCCGACACCGGGGCGTCCTCGGACGGAACTTTCCGCAGCTTGCAGTAAAGGCGGGCATAGCCGCCGAACAGAAGCAGCAATCCAAAGGTGATGAACAGCGTCAGCAAAAAATTGACAAAGATCCGGTGGTCCATCTCAAGCCGCGTCGTCCGCGCCAAAATCAGGCAGGGGTAGGCCACCATGATGACGAACTTGTTGATCGCGTTCGTCGCCGCGTCCGTGAGGATATGATAGCGTTTGCAAACATATCCGGTCAGCAGCAGCAGAAAGAAAATCACGAATTGCTGATACACGGCCGCTATTCCTTCCCCGTGAGTGGAATCCCGAAAGCGTGGGCCTTGCGCACGATCGTCGGCTGCGACGTTCCAAGCGCTTTCGCCGCCGAATAGCTGCTTCCGTACGTTTCCACAGCGCGCAGAATAAGGCTTTTTTCATAATCGGCCACAAGCTCGCGCAAGGACCCGATCCCATCTGCCGCGGAGGGGGCCTCAAACGGCGGGGCCGATTCCCCATCCTCAAATCGATCCCCCCCGATCAGCGCGCGCACATTCTCCCGCGTGATGTGCTTTCCGGGCAGGATGATGACCATGCGCTCCACGGCATTTTCGAGCTCGCGGACATTGCCGGGCCAATCATGGTCGCAAAGCTGCCGCATCGCTTCGTCCGTAAAGTTCTTCGACTTTTCATAGAGCGCGTTGAATCGGCCGAGGAAATTTTCCGCAAGCGCGCGGATATCGCCGCGGCGTTCCCGCAGCGGCGGTAAATGAATCGGAAAGACATTGATCCGGTAGTAGAGGTCTGCCCGGAACCCGCCGGCCGCGATCATATCCTTGAGTACGCGGTTCGTCGACGCGATGATACGGATGTCGAGGCTGACAGGGTGTACGCCGCCCACCCGCGTGATCTCCTTTTCCTGCAGCACGCGCAGGATTTTCGGTTGCAGGGCGACGGGCATCTCGCTGATTTCATCGAGCAGAATGGTGCCGCCGTTGGCCATCTCAAAATAGCCCTTTTTCTCCTTCGGGCCCGCGCCCGTGAACGCGCCCCGTTCATAGCCGAAAAGCTCCGATTCGATCAATCCATCCGGGATGGCGGCGCAGTTGACCTTCACATAGGGGCCGTTCTTGCGGTTTGAAAGCTTGTAGATTTCGCGGGCGACGACCTCCTTTCCGCTCCCCGTTTCGCCGGTAATGAGTACGGTGGCGTCGCTGTGCGCGACATGGCCGATGAGGTCCTTGACATGCAATATTGCGTCGGACGATCCGATGAACCCGCGGTCGGCCTGCTCTTTCTTCAGCGACTTGATCTGCGCCTTGTATTGCTCTTTCTTTTTTTCGGCCGTGTCGAGCTCCTCGCGGAGCCGAATCAGTTCCGTCAGATTGCGCATCACCGTGATCACGCTCTCCACCTCGCCGTCCGCGTCGAGGAAAGGCGTCCCCACAAGCAGCACGCGGTTCTCATTCTTGCGGATCACGGACATCGCCGATACCTTTTCTTTCCTTTTGATGGCTTCCATCGAAACGGCGTTGGAAAAATAGCCCTCCCGCACCAATTCGTCAACGCTTCTGCCCAAAATCTCATCTTCGCGAATGCCCGTAATCTCCGTATACCCGCGATTGATACTGGTCACGACACCCTGCCCGTCCGTGACGCAAATGCCATCCGCGATCGCGTCCCCGATAATGAAAGCCGTGGTGCTTTCCCGTTTTGTCCGCGCGATCTCGTCCGCGAGCAGATTCATATCCGCCCGCAGCCGTTCAATTTCCTGCAAAAGTCGTTTGTTTTCGCTCTCAGGCGTTTCCATCGTTCTGATCATTTCCGTTTTCTAAACCTCTTGCGTATCGCCCGCACAGCCCGGCGCCCCGCCCGGCGCGGCGACGATGATCGTACACATCCTTCCCTTTTCCTCAGCCGCCGTTTCCGCGAAAGTGCGCCAACCCGCCCCGTTGAGCCAAGTCCTGAGCGCGTCCGCCTTCGTTCGCGGCTGCAGGATATACTTGCCGAAGCTCCCGGATTTTGCCGGGTCCGCCGCGAGAATCTCCGCGATCGTTTCCCCGCCCATGCCGGCGACCACGACCGCATCCGCTTCCCCGGCCGAAAGCGGCGCGAGCCCATCGCCCAGACGAAGCTCATATCCGCCGGTACGGCGTCCGGGCAGGAACGCTTCGTCCGAGCCAAGCTCGATACAGACGCTGCGCCACGCCATGCGCAAGGGGCCGATTTTCATATCCGTCAGAATCGCAAACGGGGATATGCCGTTCGCCACCAAGTATCGGGGCAGGTAGGCGTGATCCGTCCCGATGTCCGCGACAGACTCCCCCGGCGCGACAAAGCCCGCCATCGTAAGCAGCCGCGGCGACAATTTTTTATTCAAGATAATCCTTCAGCTTCTTGCTGCGGCTGGGGTGACGGAGCTTCCTCAGCGCTTTCGCCTCGATCTGGCGAATGCGTTCGCGCGTCACATCAAAGCGCTTGCCGACCTCCTCGAGCGTCCGCGCGCGGCCATCCTCCAGTCCGAACCGCAGGATCAAGACCTTGCGCTCCCGATCCGTCAGCGTATCAAGCACCTCGATCAGCTGTTCCTTCAGCATGGAAAACGACGCAGCGTCCACCGGCGCGGGAACATCCTCGTCCGGAATGAAATCCCCGAGATGGCTGTCCTCCTCCTCGCCGATGGGCGTTTCGAGCGACACCGGCTCCTGCGCGATCTTTTGCACCTCCCGGACCTTCGCCTCCGTGACGTCCATCTCGGCCGCAATCTCCGCGGGCGTCGGATCGCGTCCCAATTCCTGCAAAAGCTGCCGCTGAATACGAATCTGTTTGTTGATCGTTTCTACCATATGGACCGGAATGCGAATCGTCCGCGCCTGATCCGCAATCGCGCGCGTGATGGCCTGCCGAATCCACCATGTCGCGTAGGTACTGAATTTGAATCCCTTTTGCCACTGAAATTTGTCGACCGCCTTAATGAGCCCGAAATTGCCTTCCTGGATGAGATCGGGGAACAGCATACCCCGCCCGATATATCGCTTTGCAATCGAAACCACCAAGCGCAGATTGGCCTCGCAGAGCTTTTCCTGCGCATCGTCGCCGACCGCAACGCTTTCAATCAGCCCCTGCGCCTTCTCCGGCGCCAATTCCGGAATCTTCGATACCACTTTGAAATATTCCTTACAGAAAGAATCCAATTTCACGCCTTTCGGCGCCGTCACCGCCGGCGGTTTCCGCTTGCGCGCGCCGGCCGGCCGCTGTGTGATCAATCCCGCCGCCGTGAGCTGCGTGACGTCGCGATCCGTCATCACCGTGCGGAACTTTGCAATCAATTCCTCGAAATAGCGTGCCGCGGTATCTTTCTCGTCCTTGCTGCCGCCCTTGTCCGAACCGCCGTCCCGCGACTCCTTTTCCGCCAAGGAAAGAGATTTCAACAGCTCGCGCTGCACCGCAATCCGCTTGTTGATGTACTCGCAGGAGCCCGCGTCGATACCGGTCATACGCCCCGGGTCCGCCCGGTACAGGTCGATCGCCTGCTTGGCCATGAACACGGCATACGCGCCGAAATCCTTGTCCCCCGCTTTCGTACAGCGCTCAACCGCAAGCGCAAGCCCGAACTGGCTGATCTGGAGTATATCCGTGAAGTCGTCATCCCCGTCCAAACTTTCCTTTGCGACGCCGATCGCATCCCGCAGATAGGATTCGACAAGGATTCGTCTGGCCTCCGCGCCCGCTTCCATATTCTTCGCGAGCACCACCTCTTCCGGCGCCGTCAGCAGGGATACCGCGCCGATCTCCTTCAGATACATGCGCACCGGATCGTCGACCGCCACCTCTTTCGGCAGTGTCGCTTCCAAGATGATCTTCCCGTCCGGCGTCAGTGCTTCCTTTTTGACGACATCGTCCTCGTCCTTCTCGTCCTCGAGCACGCGCAGGGAAAACTCATCCGGCTCGTCCGATTCCTCCGCGTGAATCTCCACGCCGTGCGTCGACAGCCGTTCCAGAAAGATATCGTACTGTTCCTGATCGATTTCCAGATGGCTGAGATTGTCGTAAATCTCCGTGTCGCTCACGCGCCCCCGGATTTTCGCCTTTTCAAAAAACTCCTCGAGCACATCCTCCGTCGTCTTAATTTCCCGAACTTCTATGATTTCATCAATTACCAAAATTGTCACCTCGTTTCATATTCATGTAATAATTTTTCCCGCCGCCGTCCCCCCGGGCGCCGCCTGCCATGGATCGTTTCTTTCAATTGCTCCGAATCGCCTCCTTCAACTGTGATATTCTCCGCTGAATGTCCTTGAGCTCCGTCAGAATCTCCGAATCCATCTCCGTGCGTGTCAAATCCGCCGCCCCCATGATATCCCGCTGCCTGTCCGTAAGCATTGACATTTCAACGCGAATCATATACTGCGCAAAGGCCCGGTCGAGCTCATCCGCGGGAATGCCGATCCAGTCGCCGCCGATTCCGTCAAGCAAACTCCGCGCCTCGTCCTCGAGCAGATCGCCGAGCTTCGCCCGGTCGAATTCACCGTTCGTTTCCGCGCGGAGCATGAGCATCGCGCTCAGGATCGGAGCGTAGTCGCTGCCGTCGAAGATGTGGCGATACTCGACCGCCCGGTCGAGATAAGCCCCCGACAGGAGCGCCAAACCAAGGATGTTTTTCCGCAGCATATCGTCCGCGGAATCGCTGCGCGCCGGCCTTCGGGGGCTGCGCGCCCCGCGCGCTTCGCCGCTGCCCTTGCCCCGCTCCGTTTCCATCCGGATCGCCTCCTCCGAGATACCGCTGTCGCGCGATACCATCTTCGTATAGTAATCCGCGTCCACCGGGCTCATCTCCGCGATGATCAACGCCGCCGCTTTCACATAGTCCGTCAAACCCTCCGACTCCGAAAGGTCATAGCGCCCGCGCACCCGTTCGAGCTTGAATTCATACATCGGGGCGGCGTTTCGGACCGCGTCCTCAAAGGCTTCCCGCCCGTACTTCCGGATATATTCATCCGGGTCCTTTGCCCCCTTCAGCGTCAGCACGCGCACCTTCAGCCCCGCTTCGCGCAGGATGTCCATGCTCTTCTCCGCGGCGGCCATGCCCGCGTCGTCGCTGTCAAGGGCAAGCGCCACCGCGGGCGTGTGCCGCGAAAGCAGCTTCGCCTGCTGCGGCGTGAAAGCCGTCCCAAGCTGCGCGACCGCATTCGTCACGCCGTGCATATACAGCGATACCGCGTCCATATAGCCCTCGACGAGAATTGCCGATTTCTTGTCATGGATACTCTCCTTCGACGCGTTCAGCCCATACAAATTCTTGCTCTTTTCAAAAGCCGGCGACGCCGCCGAATTGATATATTTTTTTCCCGCCTCCAGACCCGTGATATCGCGGCCGCCAAACCCGACGACGCGATTCATCGTATTGATGATGGGAAACATCACGCGATTGACGTATTTGTCCGTATATCTGCTGCCGCTGCGAAACAAAAGCCCGACTTCCTCCGCCGCCGCAAGCTGTTCCTTGTCGCCGCCGAGCGCGTCCGCGAGAAAACGCCCGCTGCCGTCCGCAAAACCGAGCCCGAAAGCCCGGATCGCCTGCGCGTTGACCCCCCGCCCCCGCAGATATTCAAGTCCGGCGTTCCCTTCCTTTTTCAGCGCCCCGTACCAGAGCCGCGCGGCCGCCCGATTGACCTCAAAGAGCCGCTGCGTTTTCCGGCCGGAGCCAAACGAATCGCCGGGCGCCAAATCGACCCCATATTCCTGCGCGAGCCGTTCCCGCGCCTCCATAAAATCCAGATGGTAATACAGTTGATAGAAACTGAAAATATCGCCCGTCGCCTGACAGCCAAAACAATAATAATGCGGGCTCTCCTCGTACACATGAAAAGACCCCGTTTTCTCCGCGTGAAACGGGCAAACCCCCACCCAGCTCCCGCTGCCTTTTTTAAGCGGGACAACGCGCCCGATCACCTCTACGATGTCGGCCCTTTCCTTAATCAATTCCGTAACTTGCTCCTGCGACAATCAGATTTCCTTCCGAAACAAAATACAATGCAATCAATCACCCCACGCTATACACAAGCGTCCGCTCATCCCCGCAATATTATATTCAACAAAACCCCCCGTTTCCTTTTTTTCTTTTCTTTTTTTCTGTCATTCCCGCGAATGCGGCAGCGGCAGTCTGCGAAGCGCAGCCTGCCGATTGGCACAATTGCAAAATTTGCAATGCGCTGCTTTGGCAAGAATTTGCAACTGTTTGAGCGCAGCGAGTCTTGCAAAATCTCCAAAGCGCCGTATTGCAAATTTTATTGCAATTGCCCAATCGGTGTTGGGGCGCTTCGCAGACTGACGCTGCCGCGTTCGCGGGAATGACATATATTATGAAAACCCGCCTATGATTTCCCGCGTGAGCTCCAAATCGCAAAATGTATTTTCAGCCGCCGCCGGATTCTCGAAAGCGCCCGCCGGCACGCGCACATCGATCCCGTTGTCCGTGATGCCGCGCACAAACCGCCCGCCCTTGTCCGGCCCGAACAGCAAAGTCCGCCGCAGCGTCCCATTGCAGCCTTCGCGAAAAGCCGCCGCCCCCTCTTCCGCAGCCTTCGCAAGCGCGGCGGCGCGCTCCGCTTTCACAGCGTTCGGGAGGTGCCCCGGCATATCTGCCGCCGCCGTACCCTTTCTTTTTGAATAACGAAACACATGCACTTTCGCGAATCCCGCCGCCCGCACAAAGGAAAGACTGTCCGAAAAGTCCTCGTCCGTTTCCCCGGGGAATCCCGCAATGACATCCGTCGTTACGGCAAAATGCGGATCGAGCCCGCGCAGCGCCGCGAGGATTTCCGCGTATCCCTCTGCCGTATAGCGGCGTTTCATCTTTTGCAAAACACGGTCGCTGCCGCTTTGCAGCGAGAGGTGAAAATGCGGGCAGACGCGGGAAAGCCCCGCAATACGCGCGGCCGCGGACGCGTCGATCACCGTCGGCTCTAATGAGCCCAGACGAATGCGGTATTCCCCGTCAAGCGAACAAAGCCGCGAAAGCAGCGCGAAAATCCCATCCGCGGGCTTCCCCGCCCCCGCCGCGGACAAAGCACGCGCCCCTTTCAGATCCGTACCGTAAAGCGCCAAATTGATCCCCGTCACAACGATTTCCTTGTAACCGGCCGCAATCAAGCCCCGCGCTTCCCGGGCGATCTGCGCCGGGGCCGCGGATCGCACAGCGCCGCGCGCCGAAGGAATGACACAGTAAGAACAAAAACGGTCGCAGCCATCACAAGCCTTCAGCCAGGCCCGTGTCCGCTCCCGCGGCGAACCCCCGGCTTCATTCGCGCCGCCCGATTCCGCCGAAACAAGCTCACCGCCCTCATTCTGAGCGCAATCCCGCTTGTCATTCCGGGCGCGGCGAAGAAGCTTCCCCACCTGATCGGCGACCCCCTCCTTGTCCGCGCTTCCCAAAACCAGATCTACTTCCTCCATCCGCGCGACCTCTTCCCGCGCCGCTTGCGGATAGCAGCCGATCACCGCAACCAACGCATCCGGGTTCAGCGCCTTCGCCTGCCGGATACGCTGCCGGCTCTTGCTGTCGGCCGCCGCCGTCACCGTACAGGAATTGATGATATAGGCGTCGGCCCGTTCGCCCGGCGCAGCAAGTTCAAAGCCAAGCAAAGCAAACTGCCGGGAAATCATCTCCGACTCCTGCTGATTGACCTTGCAGCCCAAAGTATAGATTCCAACCCGCAATTTATTCATGATTCAATTATAGTACTGCCGCAACCAAATGTCGCGATTTCACAACAGCTATTTTTGCTTTACCGCATCAGGATATCAGGCGTAGCGTGTTCTCTTCCGGCCTCTGCCAAAATGCTGTCATTCTTTGGGCCGCCGCTCGCGGCGGATCCCGAGAATCCAGTGATTGACAATACTCCGGATTCCCGCATTGCAGTCACTTTCATGAAATCAGAGATTTCAGAACCCTTGAATAGTCACCATCAGGCGTAGCGTGTTCTCTTCTGACCGCGTGAGCGGCGTTTCCGTCCGCTGCTTGCGGGTCTTTCCGTCGTTTGCTGACGCCTGTTTTCTGTGCGCAGAACGCGTTCAAAAGCATCCGGGCGGTTTACGACGCCCACGAGCGCCGGAGTGACAGCCTTCTTGCCTTTTCCCGAAACGAAGCCATCCAGCAATTGCAGGTTGATTCGCGCCACATCCGTATGGGTCAAGCGCATGATCGCTTTCATATCCCCCATCTCCTCGGACATGACAAAAGTGTAGGACACGCCTGTTTCCGCCGCGCGGCCCGTCCGGCCGATCCGATGGACGTAACTCTCTCCATCCTGCGGGATATCAAAGTTGATCACCGCGTCGATGTTTTTCACGTCGATCCCGCGCGCGGCCACATCCGTGGCGACGAGCACGTCAAGCTCCCCGCTCCGGTAGCTGCCCATCACGCGATCACGTTGGGACTGCCGCAAATCCCCATGCAGCGCCGCGGCCCGAATGCCGTTCGCGTTCAGCGCCCGCGCAACATCGGCGGCCCGGTGTTTCCGTGCGACAAACACGAGGGACAAGTCAAAACGCTCATCCTTGATCAGCCTTGCCAGCGTCGATTCTTTGTCTTTCTTCTCCACCTGCGCGTAATACTGCCGCACCGAGTCCACGGTCAAGGTTTCCTGTTCAAGCAAAATCCGCTGCACATTTTTCTGATATGCCTGTGCGATCGCCTGAATGCTCGGCGACATCGTCGCGGAAAACATCACCGTCTGCCGCTCCTCCGGCACCGTTTTCAAAATCCGGTCCAGCGCCGGCCGGAATCCCATATCGAGCATCCGGTCCGCTTCATCGAG
>JAITNA010000059.1 GCA_031290715.1 Eubacteriales Family XIII. Incertae Sedis bacterium
TTGATCAATAATGGGCGCCCCCTTCAATAATTCCGTCATATCACTCCTTCAATTGCCCTCACCCCTGCTCCGCGAGCAAGCTCTCAATTCCCTCAAAAACCGCATCGGCGAGCGGCAGGTATTTTTCGAGCAGCGCCTTCCCCTCGCTGTTGGCCCGGTCCGCAAACGCCCGATCGCGAAGGCTCTTCGTATTGACGCATACATTCAGCCACGCGGCTTGCATCGCGGCCTTGGCAAGCGCCGCCCCGCAAGCGGCGTCGCTCACCGCAAGCACATTGCCCTTCTCCGCAAACGTCCCCATCAATTCGACGACCTCGCCGCATTTTCGCATCATGTCGAGCGGGACATCCGAGGCCTGTTTCAGACAAGCCTCCATCACGCGCGCCTTCGATTCGCGCGCTTCCTCCGTATCCGCCGGCATACGGTACGCCCCGGCCAACGGCGCGAACACCTCCGCGTCCTTTTCGATCAATTCCAAGAGTTCCTTTTGCACGCGGTAAGCCGCGACCTTGCCGGTCTGCATATCCTCTTGCACAGCGGCGTATTTTTCCTTGCCGATGGTGAGGTTCGCCACCATCCCGCCGAGCGCGGCGCCGAGCGCGCCCGCAAGCGCCGCCGCCCCGCCGCCGCCCGGCACAGGGGCTTTTGAGGAGAGCTCCAGTACAAATTCATCGACCGCGATATCCCGAAGCGCCCGCTTCTTTTTCACCTCGTTGACAAAACCCTGCGGGACCGCCCCGCTGCCGGAGGTCACAGGCCGATCATCTTTCTTCCCAAACAGCGCCATCTATCTCACCCCTCGCCTAAACCACTGTCATTCTTGGGGCCGCCGCTTGCGGCGGGTTCCGAGAATCCAGTGATTGGCAATACCCTGGATTCCCGCATTCGCGGGAATGACATTATTTTAGCTGACATCTGACCGCCGCACCAACCCCGCCTCCCAAAAAACTATCAAAACAGCCCGCTGATTACACCGTTCTCATCCACATCGATCTTCTCGGCCGCCGGTACCCTCGGCAGCCCCGGCATGGTCATAATATCCCCCGTCAGCGCGACGAGGAAGCCCGCGCCCGCCGAAACCTTGAGATTCCGCACGGTCAGCGTGAAGCCCTCGGGCGCGCCGACGAGATTCGGATCGTCCGAAAAGCTGTACTGCGTTTTCGCGATGCAGATGGGCAGCCCGCCGAAGCCGAGCGCTTCCAAACGGTCGGCCTGTTTGGAAGCCGCCGCGGAAAACGATACCTCCGCAGCGCGATAGACCCTTTTCGCAATGGCACGGACCTTCTCGCGAATCCCCATATCCAATTCATAGCTATAGCGAAACGCCGACGGCTGTTCGCAAAGCCGCACGACTTCCTCGGCCAAGGCCGCGCCGCCCGCGCCGCCCTTCGCCCAGACCTCGGACAACAAGGCATTGATGCCAAGCGTCCGGCAGCGCTCCTCCACAAGATCGAGCTCCGCCTGCGTATCGCCGGGAAAGCGGTTGATCGCCACGACCGCCGGCAGCCCGTAAACCTGCGTAATGTTTTCAATATGCCGCAGCAGATTGGGAATCCCCCGGTCTAACGCGCCCAAATCTTCACGCGCCAAATCCGCGTTCAGCGCGCCGCCGTGGTGTTTGAGCGCCCGCACCGTCGCGACAAGGACGACCGCCGACGGCGTAATCCCCGCCATGCGGCACTTGATGTCGAAGAATTTTTCCGCGCCCAAGTCCGCGCCGAAGCCGGCTTCCGTGACCACATAGTCGGACAGCTTCAGCGCGGCCTTCGTCGAGGTCACGCTGTTGCAGCCGTGCGCGATGTTGGCAAAGGGTCCCCCGTGCAAAAAGGCCGGCGTCCCCTCCAAGGTCTGGACGAGATTGGGCTTGATTGCGTCCTTCAAAAGCGCCGCCATCGCGCCCGCGGCCCGAAGCTGCCCCGCCGTGACCGGATCATCCTCATAGGTATAGCCCACGACAATCCGCGCAAGCCGCGCCTTCAAATCGGCGAGGTCCGACGCCAGACAAAGCACCGCCATCACCTCGCTCGCCACCGTAATGTCGTAAAAATCCTCGCGCGGCACCCCGTTCACGCGCCCGCCGAGCCCGTCCGTCAGGAAACGGAGCTGCCGGTCGTTCATATCGACGCAGCGATGCCACGTGATCCGGCGCGGGTCGATATTCAGCGGATTGCCCTGATAAATATGGTTGTCAAGCATGGCCGCAAGCAGATTGTTTGCCGCCCCGATCGCGTGCATGTCGCCCGTGAAATGCAGATTGATATCCTCCATCGGGATCACCTGCGCCCATCCCCCGCCGGCCGCGCCGCCCTTGATTCCGAACACCGGCCCGAGCGACGGTTCGCGGAGCGCCACCATCGCCTGTTTCCCGATCTTCCGAAGCCCGTCCGCCAGACCGACCGTCGTCGTCGTTTTGCCTTCCCCGGCCGGCGTCGGCGTGATCGCGGTCACGAGCACCAATTTGCCCTGTTTCCCGCCGTCCGCGCCGCGCCCCGTATTAACCTTCGCCTTGTATTTCCCGTAATGTTCGAGCGCCGACGGATCGATTCCCGCCGCCCTCGCAATCTCGTCGATCGGCCGCGGCTGAACGCTCTGCGCAATTTCAATATCGCTTTTCATTTCCAATATTTCCTCCAAAAACAACCCCCTGTCTTGATTATTCAAATTCAATAACAGAACCAAACACCTGTGTGCCGCCCTCTTTCCCGATGCCGTCCACATAGAGCGATTTCCCCGCAGGGCCCTCCGCCTCCGCGCGGCGCAGCACGATCGTTTCGCCGGGCACAGCTTCGTTCAAATAATGCACCTCGATGGCGCGAACCGCCTTCGCCTTGTGCTCGGGGACGGATATGCAATCCATTACATATTCCACATAACGGGCATTGTTGATGTGTTCGTTATAATCAATATCGCTGTATCCGATGGGCTTCTCGTAGATAGGCACGGCGCCCTCGGTCGGATGCAGCTTCCCCAGGCGCTTCTCCAGCGCGCGGTCCGTGTTGAGCTCGATGTTGAAATAATCGAGCAGCTTCCCGCGTATGATTTCGCGCGTTTCAAGCTTCATAATAATCCACGTCGAAGCGGCGCGGACCATCGTGTTCCCGGCCTCATCCTTGATGGCATAGTCCCGCTCATACAGCGCGCGCGGCGCCTGCGGCCAAGTCTGAACCGTGACCTTGTCGTGCAGCATAGGATATTTGTCCACCTCAAGGCGCGCGCGCATGAGGATCCAGGCCGCGCCGTGATCCGCGCGGAGCCGCTCCACGCTCGCGCCGAGATTGGCGGCGTGCAGGCTCGCGATGTCCTGAAAAAACCCGAACATCGTGCTAAGCCGCAGCTTGCTTGCGAAATCCACATCGCTGCTCGTGATGAAATGTTCTGTCGTGTAGACCGGTACCGCGTTCATATGTTTTCCCTTCCCCTTGCCGTTACGAACTCATCTTAGCAAATTCATCTTACAAATTCATCTTACAAACTCATCTTGTAAATTTCATACGCGTCCTTGGCGTAAATCTTTTTGATCCCGCCGATCGGCGTTTCCGCAAGGCCGAAAGCGGCGCCCGTCATCTTCATCCCCATCTCCTCGATCCGCGACCCGTCCACGCCGACGTCCGCAAGCGCGGCCGGCAGGCCGAGCCTGTTGAAAAACCCGCGAAGCCGGGCGATCCCTTCCAGAATCACATCGTCCTTCGTGCGGAATCCGCCGCTGACGCCCATCACCTTGACCGCGAATTGCAGGAACATATCCCGATCCTCCGCGTAGATATATTTCATCCAATTCGGCGTGAGAATCGCCAGTCCCGCCCCGTGCGGAATATCGTAAATCGCGCTGATTTCGTGCTCCATCTCGTGACAGGCCCAATCCTGCACGCGGCCCACGCCGAGAATGTCGTTATGCGCGACCGTACCCGAAAACGCGACCTCGGCCCAAGCGTCGTAGTTTTCGGGATGCTCCATGAGTATGGCCGCATTTTTCATAATGGCCGCAAGCGTCGCCTCCGCAAGCGCGTCAGTCAGGTCCGTATGCTTTGTGGGTGTGAAATAACGCTCGAAAATATGGCTCATCATGTCGGCTGTGCCGTTGGCAATCTGGTTTTTCGGCAGCGTGAAGAAAAACTCCGGATTGACGATGCTGACGCGCGGGCGAATCGCGTCCGAAGCCGTGCCGTACTTCGTTTGTTTTTCTTCGTTGGAGAGAACGCTGTTCCAGCTCATCTCGCTGCCCGCCGCGGGAATCGTGAGAATCGCCGCAATCGGAAGCGCGTCCTTGATCCGCTTACTGCCCTTCGTCGTAAGGTCGTAAGCTTCCCAGATATCGCCGTCATAGCGCACGCCGGCCGCGATACCCTTGGCGCTGTCAATGACACTGCCGCCGCCGACCGCAAGCACCGCGTCCGCGCCTTCCCGCTTGGCAAGCTCGATCCCGCGGTAAACAAGGGAAACGCGCGGATTGGGCTGTACGCCGCCGATTTCGCAATAATCAATCCCGTATTCGGCCAAAGACGCCGTCACCTCCGCAAACACGCCGTTCCGCTTGATCCGGTCGCTGCCGAAAACAATCAACGCTTTCTTCGCGAACGGCGCCATCAGCTTCCCGATGTTTTTGTGCTCGCCTTTCCCGAAAATCAATCTCGTAGGTAAATAAAGTTTAAAATTGTTCATCACTGCCCTCCATCCATTATTATATTATTATTATTCTATCACAAATTTTTGAGGAATGACCGGCGGTGGATGGGCGTCAGTCCCAAAGCGCGCAGACCCTCGTAATGCTCCGCGGTCCCGTAGCCCTTATTTTTTGAAAATCCGTAGCCTGGATAGATATTGTCAAACTCCGTCATAATGCGGTCGCGCGTCACCTTGGCCACGATGGAAGCGGCCGCGATCGACACGCTTTTCTCGTCGCCCTTGATGATGGCCGTCCCCGGAATCTTCGCCTCGGGCAGCTTCACCGCGTCGACGAGCAAATGCCCGATTGAAATATCGCCGCTTTGGGAAGCCGCGTCCCATTGCTTCGCCGCGAGCATTTCGTTTGCGGCCCGAACCGCGTCCGCCATCGCCGCTTTCGTCGCGTTCAGGATATTCACCTCGTCAATGCGCGCGTTCCCGACAAGCCCGATGCCGTAGCCCAGCGCCCGTTCCGTAATCACAGCATACAATTCATTCCGCTTTTTTTCCGATAATTTTTTGGAGTCGTTCACGCCGACGATGTCAAAATCCGGCGGCAGTACGACGCAGGCCGCGCAAACCGGCCCCGCGAGCGGCCCGCGCCCGACCTCGTCCACACCGCCGATGTACAGCACGCCCTTTTCATAAAGCGCCCGCTCGTAAGAGAGCATTTCCTCCAATTTCTGTTTCAGAAATTCCTCGCGCTCAGCCTTCTTCATCAGTATCGCTCGCCTCTCCTGTCAGCCGTAGAGTGCCACGCGCTGAAGCACTGCACTCCTGACAGACGTGGTACGACGGAGCAAGCTCCTGTACCACTGTCATTCCCGGGCGCGAAGCGAACCGGGAATCCAGCGTATTACCAATCCCCGGATTCTCGTCCGCATCCCCGGGCGTCTTTTCAAGCGTAATACGGCCGATCTTGCCCGCCCGGAATTCATCGAGTACCGTCCGGGCCGTCCGATCCCAGTCAACACGCTTCCCCGCCAAGACAAAACCGCGTTTCCGCGCAATCGCTTCCATATATATGAGCGCCGGCTCCTCCGTATTGTCCTCGCCGGCGCCGTCCGTATCCGGGGGGCCGGGGGAACTCATAAGGCCGTCCCCGCCGGCCGTCAGGGGGCCGTAGCGCGCGGCAAGCCCGTCCGCGTAATCCCGCTGCAGCACGCGGACAAGCTCCAATCCAAGCTCCGCGATATCCATGATCTCATCGCGGATGGATCCGCAAAAGGCAAGATTGAGCCCCATCTTCGGATCCTCAAACTTCGGCCACAGAATGCCGGGCGTATCCAAAAGCTGCATTCCGTTTTCAAGGGTAAGCCACTGTTTGCCGCGCGTTACGCCGGGGCGGTCGCCCACCTGCGCGGACCGCCGGCCCGTCAGCCGGTTGATCAGCGAGGACTTCCCGGAATTCGGAATGCCGACGATCATCATACGCAGCGGCTTCATTGCCTTAGCCGTACCCGCCTGCGCCTTGCTGTCCGCAATCCGTTCCAACCTGTTCAGCAATACCGATACCCCCCGGCCGCTCATGCTGTTCAGCGCAAGTGCCGTCCGAATCTTTTGCAACTCATTTTTCCGAATGTATTCGAGCCAGCCCCGCGTCGCCGCTTCGTCCGCAAGGTCGCTCTTATTCAGAATCAAAACGCGCTCTTTCGCGGCCGTCAGCTCCGAAAGCACAGGATTGCGGCTCGACACCGGAATGCGCGCGTCGCAAACCTCCACGCAAACATCCACAAGCCTCAAATGCGACTCAATAAGCTCGCGCGTCTTTTTCATATGCCCAGGATACCAATTGATCGTTTTCATATAATCACATTATATATGAAAACCCGCTCTCTGTCATTCCCGCGGCTGCCAAGGTTTCGGCATTAATCTCTTTCTTTGGAGCGAATGCGCGCCGCTTTACCGGTCCGCTGACGCATATAGTTGAGCTTGGCCCGTCTGACATCCCCGTGCAATGTCACCTCGTTCTTGTCGATCCTCGGCGAATTGATCGGAAACGTCTTTTCGACGCCGACGCCCGACGCGATTCTTCTGACCGTGAACGTTTCGCTGACGCCGCCGTTTTGCTTCTTCAGCACAAAGCCTTCAAAAATCTGAACCCGCTCGCGCGCGCC
>JAITNA010000211.1 GCA_031290715.1 Eubacteriales Family XIII. Incertae Sedis bacterium
GTGTACGCGACTTCAAAGCCAACAAATTCTCCGGGATAATATCTGTTGATCAGCTCGCTTTTTTTCGGATTTTCAAAAAAACCGCAGCGTACTTCATCGACATTTCCGCTCAGGATGTAGTAAAACTCTGTCAAAAGCGTGTTTTCAAACAGCAGCGTTTCATCCTGATCAAACGTGATAGAAGCAGGAGATATGACCGCCATCGCCTGATCGTACTCCGAGTCCGTTAGATTGTGAAACAATTTTGAATTTCGCATAGCAGTATATCCCATCCTAATCACCATTCCTTTTTTCTTAGAATATGATACTATATATGTAAACATCATAACACATATGTGGGAGGGGTATACCCACAGGGCAACCCTCAAATATAAAACTTCTTCTGGATGACAGACAGGAGGATTTTTCTTTCAAAAAAGATCAGGCCGATGATGGTCAGGTACGAACAGGCCGCGGCGGCGATACTCAAATGGATGGGATGCGCCACGCCGAGCAGGATGAGGATCAGCGGGACAAAACCGATGACGCACAGCGAAAGCTGATACATCAGGTAGTCGCGCAAATCCTGCTTGACGCGGATCATGATCACATTGACCGCGACGATGAAGCAGATGAACACAATCGGGATCGCATAGGAAACCGCCCATGAAATATGCGCGACGGTTTCGCCGCCCCACGCAAAAAGATTCACGACGATCAAAAGACCCGGTATCGACAAGGCGTGCGCCAAAAGCTTCATGCCCGGATGCAGGCCTTTTTTGAAGGTAACCAATCCGATCAGCCACGCGTACAGCACGAAAGCGGAGAAGATGGCGCACCACAGCTGCCCGTTCCACGCGGCGATATTGACGGCGGCGGAAGCGGCGATCAAGACAGGGGAAAGGATCGACGCCGCCCGCACAAATTTTCGGCGCACATTGCTCTCCGGGACGACATCGGGATATATTTGTGTTTCCGTCAGCGCCGCACTGCCTATAGGCGCGCGGTGATTATTCCGGTTGCTTTGCAGCGCAATCTCAATGCCCTGCCCGGCCAGATACGCGAAAAAGCAGTCCTCGAGCGCGGTGTCGCGCAGGACGCTTGAAAAGCTGACGGACATCGTATCCGCAAAAGAAACAATCCCCATACTGCGCGGCACATTGCTCCCGGCCGGCATATAGATTTCAACGTCCTTGATATACGCCCGCGCGGAATCCGGCATCGCGATGTTCCCCAAATTGGAAGCTGTACTCGTGCGCAGCCGGTTTCCGAAGATATTGCGCCCGATATTGAACGCGAGATTTTTGATCGGAAGCGGCGAGGTGCGTATCACCATATTTTTCCCGGCGTGTACCATCGTATTCATCGTCCGCTGAAACTTTTCCTTGACGATTTGCGACCGGAAAGACGCCTTGATGCTTTCCAATACGTCGTCAAAACGCAGGTTCTCCGCCCCGCACTTCGTCGAGGTGTGAAATACCAAGGAGAAATTCCGCAAGGATTTTGACGGGAAAAGCGAACGCATATTGACCGGGATACAGATGTTGATCGGCTTTGACGAGCGCCGCGCCGCCCCATCCGATTGCCACAGGCAATAGGCCAAGACCGCCGCCAGATACTGCGTGACCGTCGCATCCTTCGCTTTCGCGGCGCGCAGAAGCTGCTCGGTCCGGAATTTTCCGCAGATGGTTCCGACCCCGAATTGGGCGGGCAAACGCTTGCCCCTTTGCTGCACCCCGTAGCGCACGCGAAAGCGCCCTTTCCGCTCGGCCGTACAGTATTTCACAAAGCTGTCCTCGGTTTCGGCGTCGCACGGCGCCTGATCGACCGTCAGGACAAGGCCTTCGCTCCGCACCGGATATCCAAGCAGCTGAAAGTAACGAAAAATGATCGCTTTCAGAAATTCCATCGCGCCGAATCCGTCACTCAGCCCGTGAAACATCTCCATGCAAATGCGATTTTTGTAATAAAAGATCGTGAACAGATACTCGTTGTTCTTGTGAAGGACGATCCGCTTGTTGGTGTAGGACGGTTCCGGCCGTACGATCGGCGTTTTTTCATTCGGTTCATAATAGGTCCAGTGATACCCGTGCCGGAGTTTCACATAGATGGACGGGAATCTCGCCTTGCAGTCTATGACGGCTTGCTGCAAACACTCCGCGTCCACCTCACGCGTCAGATTGACCGCCATGCGAAACACGCAGCTATCCTTCTCCTTTGCGATCGCGGGATATATCCTCGCCGCGTTATCCAACTTGTACCATTTGGCGTCAAATTCCAATGTGCTCTCCTATTTTATGTGTCCTGTCATTCTTCTGTATCATGTCATTGCGCACGTTGTGAATCAGAATGACAAACCCTTCGTTTCAACCTGCATTTTCACACATACGACCGCTTTATTGTACCACATATCGGCATACGCTACCGATCAAACAAATCATCCATCGTCACCTCGGATTGAACCTCGTTCCAATAGGCATTGTGCGCAAGTCCGTATGTCGTAATGAATGTCGTATGCAGCGCCTTGCGCGTGTGCGTTTCCAAGCGGAAAGCTTCTTTTCGGCGGCGCAGCTTCGCGTCGTATTCCTTGGCAATCGCGTATTCGAAATATCCGCATCCCAATATCGATCCGCCAAATCGCCGCCGATTTGCACCTTTTTCCCGTTTTTCGCCCTCTACAGTTATATTGTACAAACAGGCAGTTGTTTCGGATATGAAGGAGGGATTCTCATGAAACGAATCAAGACGGTTTCCATCGCCATCGCTTTCCTGCTTGCCGGCGCGTCGCTATCGGCGCTTGCGGGCTGCTCGCCCGCCGACACAAACGGCACCTCAAATGGCGACGGCAAGAGCGCCGTGACGGTCGTGCCTGTCAGCGTGGCCGAATTGGAAGAACCGGTGTACGGCGAACCATTCCCCGCGGCGGGCGCCGTCGCCGGGGGCGCGAATGATTTTGCTTTCAAACTGAGCGCGGCGCTTGCGGAGCAAAGCGGCGGCCAAAACCTTGTATGCTCGCCGTATTCCGTATGGATTCCGCTGGCGGCGCTCTTGAACGCGACCGACGCGCAAAGCAAAGACGCGCTGCTGTCTGCAATAGGCGCTTCCGGCATTCGCGAGGAGGACGTCAACAAAGCGGCTTCCCGCATGCTGTACGATTTGACAAAACAGCGCGACAAAGAATTCCTGAAAGAACAAGGGGAATCCGGACCTGACCCGCTGAAAATCGCCAACGCGATATTTGTCGACAAGCGGGTAACGCTGAAAAAAGATTTTGCGCAAACCTTTATGGATTCTTACCGGGGCAACGCGATGAACGTGGATTTCGCTTCGGAGGACGCGGTCGCCGCCGTCAACAAATGGGCAAGTGAAAATACGGAGGGATTGATTACTGACATTGTGCAGGAATTTGACCCGAGCGCCGTCGCCGCCATTGCCAACGCAATCTATTTCTCCGACCGATGGGACCGGGAATTTGACGCGGACAAAACCGAAGAGGATATCTTCTATTCGCCCGCGGGCGAAACAAAAGCGTCTTATATGCTGCGCGAGGGCGACGCGCAATTATATTATGAAGATGATCGGGTACAAGCCATGCCGCTGCAATTCACGACAGGCGGCGGCCTGTATATTATTCTCCCGAAAAACGGCGGAGCGGCAGAGCTGCTGTCCTCCATGACAAGCGCGTATTTCAGTAAAATCCAAGCGGATCAGACCGCGTCGACAGGCAAACTGCTGCTGCCGCGTTTTTCCGTCGAAAGCGACGTGATGGAGTTGAAGGATACGCTTACAGCCCTCGGCGTCCTTTTGTTTGACGAAGCGGCCGCGCCGCTGACCGGCGGCTTGATCGAGGGAAACATACCGGTATGGCTTTCAAGCGCGGTACACAAAGCGGTCGTCAAGGTCGATGAAAAAGGCACGACGGCCGCCGCTGTGACGGTGATGTCATTGAATGCCGGCAGCGCCATGCCGCAGCCTACCGAGCCGTTTGAAATGACTTGCAACAAGCCTTTTGTCTTTGTGCTGTATGACCGCACGTACGACGGCGGCAGTCAAATATTGTTCACCGGCATTGTGAATCAGCCGTGAGCGGCGAAACGATAACCGTTCAAACGTCAGCTAAAATAATGTCATTCCCGCGAATGCGGGAATCCAGTGCATTACTATCCTCTGGATTTTCGGGACGCTTCGCGCCCAAAAATGACATTATTTTATCACATTATTTTATCGGCGTTGAATCGGATATGCCGATTGTGATATGATGGAATGGCAAAGTGAGGGAATTGCTTATGTTCGGTCATGGAAAATCGAGATCCGCCGCCACCGCAGCCGTAGTCTGCATCGTGACGTTTGCCGTAATACTGACGGGAACGCGCGCGCTGAAGATTGATTTCGGGGAAAGCCAGCTTCAGGCACCCGCGGTGAACCTCGCGGAAACCGAGCAGGAAGTACCGCTATCGGCGGTACGGGTTGAAAACGTTTCCATTATCGGGGATTCCATCACGCTTGGGGCAAGCTCACGGCTCACCGAAGCGATACCGGATGCGTACATCGACGCCGAAGTCGGGCGGGACATGTCAATCGGCTTCTCTATCTTCAAAAAGCTCATAGACAAAGACGAGCTCGGCAGCTTCGTCGTGATCGCGCTTGCGAATAACGTCCATGCCGATACGATCACAAACGCGAAAGAGATCATAGACTTGATCGGGAGCGGGCGTAGGCTCGTCTTTGTCACCGGCCACGGGCTGACGAATATGGAGCCTGTCAACGAATACATCAGGGATTTGCCGGATCAGTACCCTTTCATCACCGTCGCGGACTGGGACGTCGCGATCACACCCCATGAAGATCTGCTCGGCGCGGATCACATCCATGTGAACAAAAGCGAAGCAAACCAAATCTACGCGGACTGCGTCAAGGAAGCCCTCGAAACCGCCGCCGCCAAACCCCCCTCCGAATAAGCGAGCGGCCTACCGCCGCGGCAGCGGATATTTTCTGCGCGCACTCG
>JAITNA010000212.1 GCA_031290715.1 Eubacteriales Family XIII. Incertae Sedis bacterium
AGCGAGGGCCTTTTTCGACCTTTATTTCGTGGGGGACGACGCAGAGATCAGCGCGAAAGGCGGCGCGGGAAGCAATGCGGGAAGCGATGCGGAAAGCGTAAGGGCCAACGCGGAAAAGAAGCTTGCCCTCGTAGAACGGACGGGCGATCCCGATTTCCCGTACTTTTTTCCGAACATCAAAGATACGGCGGTGTACTTCATCGAAAAACAATAGTATGAACCGAACGGCGTCGCAATGCGGAATTGGAGTTTATGATAATGTTCCCTGAAATGCCTTCTTTCGCATTGCAGATAGATACGATTTTCTGAACTTCTTGATGGATTCGAAAAAGTACAGTTCAGATTTCGTAACGGTTTTCGTGTCGGCTTTCAATGCAATCAATTCAAGTGTGCAGCATAGGTCGGCGACTTGTGCAAGCTTGTAGCTGACGGGTTCGATTTTTCGAAAATCGACATTGCCGAGAATAGAACCGAACGCAGAACTGATAAGGCGTGTGAGTTCTTTTTGCCCGCCATCATAGTAAACGATTGTTTCATCGTATTCTGCAAAAGCCGAAATATTTTCGTTCAAGAATCCGTATATCAGTTTCGACAGTTTCGCGTTGAAACGAACATCGTCAACCGACTGTTTCTTCTCTGTCGCAATGGTTGCGTAAGTGATGTCGATATGCCGGGAAAACGTGAACAGGGCGTTGAAAATTTTCTTGCGCCATTCCATATTCATGTAAGCATAGTCGAATTTTCTGCGGATCAATGGCCCGGTATGCACCGTGTGGTCGTCCGGCAAGCCAAGCTGACGCAGAACGTTATTCAAACGGCTGATATTGTCTGAAATATCTTTCGTTTGATCGTGGAAAACAAGCGTGATGATGTAGTAATCTGATGTTTCCTCGTTCATGGAATATTGACCGCTCTCATCAATGAATACACTGACTTGCTTTTTCATGCGTTCCTCTCCAATAAAAATGGCGGAGACATTCCCCGCCACGGGTAGGCCGAATCTTTCGATCAGCCCAGTGGGCAACTTCCGTCACCGTATCTATATAATAAGGGATTTGTCGTATGCGCGTCAAGCGCCGCGTTGTCAAAAACAAAATTAAATTAAGGAAGCGCGGGCGGGCTATCCTTTTGGGTTTGCTTTGATGATTCGGTCGCGGCCTGTGAGGTCGCGTGAGATTTCGATATTCGCGAAGCCGGCTTCCGCGAGGATTTCGCTGACATCCCGGCCTTGATCCGCGCCGATTTCGAGGAAAAGGCAGGCGTCTTTTTTGAAGTACGCGGTGGAATCCCGCGCGATTCGGCGGTAAAAATCGAGACCATCCGCGCCGCCGTCGAGCGCGCCGATTGGCTCGTGGTCACGGATTTCACGCTGAAGCCCCGCGATGTCCGCGCTTTTGATATAGGGTGGATTGGAAATGATCAGATCGAATTTTTTCCCCGTCAAACCGCCGCTTTTCAGCGAAGCGAACAAATCGCTCTGTATGAATTCGATCCGGCCGGCTGCGCCGAGGGCGGCCGCGTTCTTTTTTGCGACGCGCAGCGCATCTCCCGAGATGTCTGCCGCCGTGAATTTGAGGCCCGGGAATTTGCGCGCAAGACTGCAAACGATCGCGCCGCTGCCTGTGCCAAGATCGAGAACGGTGTTTGCCTTTTTGCGCGCCGCGAGATATTCGGCCGCTTTTTCGGTCAGGGATTCCGTTTCCGGCCGCGGGATGAGTACGTGTTCGTTGACCGCGAAACGGCGGCCCATGAAGTATTGTTCCTCCGTGATGTACTGGAGCGGCATCCCCTCGGCGCGCTGCCGGATCTTGTCGAGATAGCCTTCGACGCGATGATCCTCTACTTCAAACGTCCAGTTCATGAAGATCTTTTTCTTGTCAAAACCGATCTCGTATTCAAGCAAGGACTGGGCGTCCGCCTTGTAATCGCTCACCCCGCCGATTTTCAGAATACCCTCCCCGATCGGGATCAGTTCTTTGATCGTCAATCCCATTTTTATTCGGCGGCATTCACGAGGATAGGGTCGTCGTCCGCCGTCGCGTCCTCAGTGATCGTTATCGTTATTTCATCAATCGCTGACTCCGTATCCGCGGCCGCAGCTGTTTCCGCCGCTTCGGATTCGGGCGGGGGATCGGGAAGCAGTGCGCCGTCCTTGTCGCAAAAACCCTCAATTTCAGGGGTTTCAGTGGGGACGAGGACACCTTTCAAGGCCGCAATCGCGACCTCAAGCTGTTGTTTGTCCGGAGCCATGGTGGTGAGTTTTTGGAGCAGCAGCCCCGGCACACTCAGGATCATCACGAGCGGCGAGGTGCTTCGGCCCGCGAAACGCAGGAGCTCGTAAGACAGCCCCGCGATAACGGGGATGAGGACGATGCGCGACGCGATGCGGATCAGGAGATTGGGCCAGCCGAGCAGCGAAAAAAGCAGCAGCGCAATGATCATGACAAACATGAGAAAACTGGTGCCGCATCTTGGGTGCAGCGTTTCAAATCGGTCGGCGTTTTCCGGCGTGAGGTCCAAGCCGCTTTCATAACAATGGATCGTTTTGTGCTCGGCGCCGTGATATTGAAATACCGTTTTGATGTCTTTCATGTGCGAAATCGCGAGGATGTAGATTACGAAAAGAACGATTCGGAAAACACCCTCGAAAAGATTCAGCAGAATGCTGTTTTGCGTGAACTGGCCGGCGAAATTGACGACGATGGTCGGCACGATAATGAATACGCCGACGACGAGCGCGATTGCGAGAATGACCGAAAGCACGATCATCGTCCCAAAGGAGATGCCGCCGCCCTCTTCGGCCTCTTCGGATTCTTCGGCTGCTTCGGATTCCGCGGGCGCAACTGTAACTGTGTCGGCGGATTCTCCGATTGCTTCTTCGCCGATTGCTTCCGGGCTGATTTCCGCGCCGAGCCCCTCGCCGGCTGCTTCCTCGCTGATCTCCTCGTCGAATTCCTCAAGAATTTCCGCTGAGTATATCAGCGTTTTCATGCCGACGACGAGCGTACTCACAAAGATATACACGCCGCGGACGATCGGAATCTTTGAAGCCATGCCGAGCGGCGGGCTTTTCTGCGTCCTGATGTACGTGCGGCCGGAGCCTGTCCGCACAGCGATGGCGGTACGGTCCTCGCCTTTCATCATAATGCCTTCGAGTACGGCCTGCCCGCCGATCTTTGTGGGGCAGGCATCCTTGATAAATATCTTCTTGAAATCCATACAGGCTCAGTCCCCGGCGTTTTCTAATTTCTTGCGGAGAATCTGGATGAAGTCGCGGTTGTTG
This sequence comes from Eubacteriales Family XIII. Incertae Sedis bacterium, assembly GCA_031290715.1. Classification (GTDB taxonomy): domain Bacteria; phylum Bacillota; class Clostridia; order Peptostreptococcales; family Anaerovoracaceae; genus JAITNA01. Next base: position 3,284 of record JAITNA010000212.1, read on the forward strand.
CGCGTTTTCGCGATGAGGTCGATGATAATTTCCGTCACTTCCTGTGTGCCGAAATTGGACATCGCCCGGCGCATGAGCCAAACAGCATCCAACTCGTCCTTATCCATGAGCAGATCCTCGCGCCGCGTCCCCGACTTGTTGAGGTTGATGGCCGGGAAAATGCGCTTCTCGGACAGCTTCCGGTCAAGGTGGAGCTCCATGTTGCCCGTGCCCTTGAACTCCTCGAAAATCACTTCGTCCATGCGGCTTCCCGTTTCTACGAGGGCGGTCGCCAGAATGGTAATGCTGCCCCCCTCTTCGATGTTCCGCGCCGCCCCGAAAAATTTCTTCGGCTTGTGCAGCGCACCGGGGTCGAGCCCGCCCGACAGCGTTCGTCCGGACGCCGGTACGACGAGGTTGTACGCCCGCGCCAGCCGCGTCAGGCTGTCGAGCAGTACGACGACATCCTTGCCGTGTTCCGCGAGCCGCTGCGCCCGCGCCAGTACCATCTCCGCGACTTTCACATGGTTTTGCGGCAGCTCGTCAAAGGTCGAGTAGATGACCTCGCCCTTGATGGAGCGCTGCATATCCGTGACCTCCTCGGGCCGCTCGTCGACGAGCAGAACGATCATCTCGCATTCCGGATGTGTCTTTTCGATGGTATTCGCCACATTTTTCAATAATACCGTCTTGCCCGCTTTCGGAGGTGCGACGATGAGCCCGCGCTGCCCTTTCCCGATGGGGGAAATGATATTGATCAGGCGCATGGAAAGATTCTTCGTATTCTCCTCGAGGTTGATCCGCTCGTTCGGGAAAATGGGCGTCAGGCGTTCAAACTTGGGCCGGTGAATGGAAACCCGAAGGTCGTCGCCGTTGACGTCGAATACATAAAGAAGGGCGCCGAATTTCTCGCCCTCGTTGGGTTTGCGCGCCACACCCTTGATCTTGTCGCCCGTCTTGAGATTGAAGCGCCGGATCTGCGCGGGCGCGACATAGACATCGTTGGGGCCGGACAGGAAATTTTCAAACCGCAGGAAGCCAAAGCCGCTGTCGGACAGCTCGAGGATGCCGTCAACCTCATAACGGTTTTTGTCCTTTTCCTGCTCCGCGGCCGCCGCCGCTTCGTCCTCGTCGAGCTCCTCTTCCTCCGCCGAAACGGTGATTTCAGGAAGCCCGTCCGCCTCCGCCGGCTGTGGGGCAAAAGCGCTCACTCTCGTATTTTGAAGCGGCGTTTCAATGATATAGTCGTCAATGTCGTCCTCTTCTTCCTCTTCGATTGAATCCTCCCGCACAACGCCGCGTTTCGGAGCTTTCGGCGTTTTTGGCGCTTTCGACGCTTTCGGCACAAAGGGCGCGGCCATCCATTCGTCTTCGCTTTCCTCCTCATGCGGGGCGTTCCCGTCAATGAGCGCGGCGAGCAATTCCTGTTTTTTCATCTTGTCGCAGCCCTCGATACCAAAAGCTCTGGCGATCTCACGCAGCTCCCCCACCTTCTTCTTTAGCAGTATTGCCTGTTCTTTTTCATCCATTTCTTTCTTTACCTCATCTCAGTGTCAGATTGTATCTCCCCCGGCGCACCGGGTGCTACCCGCACAGACGCGCCGCGCCCGGCAGGGTTTTGCCATTTCAATCAAAAGAATTCTAATTGTCTGTGTCACTTTCGTGATGTCATATACCTGTTTCTGTGGGTTCTGATAGGATCGGGACTATATATCACCGGTTCGGCGGAAATAGCCGCGAAGGCCCGTTGCCTTCTAAATCAATCATTACGCATAAACATTATAGAGCAGTGCATATCAAAAATCAAATCAAAAATTCAAAAATTCACAGTAAATGGTATTTAAGGTATTTATATATTTCAAATATCCTGATACACTGGAGCCAGCAAAGGCGGTGACAATGTATGGATATCGAAAATACAGATGCAAGACTGGCAGAAATAGAACGATTGATTGTTGATTTCAAGGAGAAGTTTCGTGCGGGAACCGGCGATGCGGATCACTTTATCACGATGTGTGAAATCGAAAAACTTTGGGGTGAGTTTCAAGATAGCACCAATAATATATATATCAGATATGGTTCGCGAACTCATGAGTTCGGTTGACGAGCGCGATCTCATCCGTAAAAAAAAGAGAATTCAAATCGCGCGAAATAACACTTCGCCACACGTCAGAGCCAAGACCTCTGTGACGACCATGGGAGGAAAGCTCGTCTACGAGCGGTATTTCCTGATACCGCAAGGCGAGCCACGCAAAACGAAACTCCTCGATCAATGCGGGACGAAAAGTGTATACCCGCGCGACAGTTATCTGGGGCTTGCGGAGATGCCTTTCACTCACCCGGCGCCATGGTGAAAATCGCGTATTGGGCGCAGAACCAAGCCTCTTATGA
>JAITNA010000170.1 GCA_031290715.1 Eubacteriales Family XIII. Incertae Sedis bacterium
TGGCACAGCTAATCTCTGGATTCCCGGGATTGCCCTGCGGGCGCCGCTGCTGTCCGTTTTTCCATTACACGCTAAAGCGTGTGGAAAAAAGGCAACTCGGGAATGACAGATTAGTCGGCACTGGATTCCCGCATTCGCGGGAATGACAGTGGGAATGCGGGGATGCAACCACAATATATCGGATTGTATACACGTTCACACAAGGCGGCGAAAAAGTCCGAAAATCCTTGAAATATCAATGACTTTGCGGATTTTCACATTTTGAGGTGTTTGTGAAATATCCGCAAGATGTATTGACCTGCGCGTAACAGGGTTGTAATATTCGCACAGAGAGTAAGGGCGCATATGTGAATCGGTTTCGCATTGCGAACAGGTAAACAAGTATGACACAGTATAGATTATGCAGGACAGAGAGGGCGCGGAATCAAATGAAACTGCCGATTCACCTGAAAAATACCATAGCGATGATGTCCGTTGTTTTGTTTGTGTGTATCGCGTTGGCGTCGCTCGGCGGCGGCAAGCTTCGGGTCGTTTTGGAAAGGGCCGCGCGTACGCTGCTTCCTGCCCGGCTTCTTCTTTTCTGGGAGAAAAGGCATGAGATCGCGGTTCGGGACCGGGCGCGGCACATCGCGCTCGGGGGTTTCGCGGCCGTGAATCTTTTCGGTATGGAGCTGCAGCGTATTTCTTTGATTCTGTTTCACCGGGGCCGCCATATGAAGCGGAGTACGGCGGCGGGCCTTTCGGCGCTCGGCGGGACGGCCGTCGCAGTCTGTTTGATTGCGGTCATGGTGATCGGCTCTCAGGTCGTGAGCGTGAGCGTGAACGGGAAAGTCATCGGCTATGTCAAGAATGAAGCGCAATACGCTTCGCTTGTTCAAAACGCGAAAGAAAAGATATCGGAGCGCAACGGCAATACAGAGATCACCATTCAGGACAGCGAGGTCGCGCTGTCGGCTTCTTTTGTGCCCTCCGCGAAGGAAGCGGACACCGTGGACGAGGACGCGCTGATCACAACCCTGATCGAGGGCGGCGCCGTGACGGCGACCGTCTATACGCTGACCGTCGGGGATGAAGCCTTGGCGACCGTCGCGACGCTGAAGGAAGCGAGCGATGTCCTCAATTCAATCTCGGGGCAGTTCGGCGGCGACAAGGAAACCGTCAACGGGCAGTTCCTCGATGATGTCACGATCAACAGCGCTTCGCTCGATATCGACAGCGTCAAATTGGATGAGCCGGCGAAAGTCGTTGATTATCTCCTGACGGGCAGTGCGGACGGGGAGAGCGCCGCCCCCTTGGTGCATTATCAAACGGTCGGGATGGAAATGACGAACGAGCCGATCGAATTCACGGTGACGGAAGAGAAAACAAGTACGCTTTATATCGGGGAAACGGAGATCAAAACCGAGGGCGTCAACGGCGAACAGCGAATCGCGCGCGCGGTGACGCGGGTCAACGGCGAGGTGACGGAATCCATTGAGGTGGAGTCGGTGATGCTCGTCGAGCCGCAGGAAGAGGTCGTCCTTGTCGGCACAAAGCCGATCCCCTCCTATGTCGGCCCCAGTTCAAATTCCGGCGGTGGCGGCAGCGGCGTACTCGGCAGGCCGCTTGACAGCTGGAGCTTGTCAAGGGGCGTGAGCAGTTCGCATTACGGCGACGATATGTTGGCGGACGCCGGTTCTCCGATCTACGCCGCGGAGAGCGGTACGGTGACTTGCGCGGGTTGGGCCGGCGGATACGGCAATCTGGTGATCGTCGATCATGGCAACGGGCTTGTGACCTATTACGCGCACTGTAACACGATGAATGTCGCGGAAGGCGACTATGTGACGAGGGGGCAGCAGATCGCGACGGTCGGCCGCACAGGGTCCGCTACGGCGAATCACCTTCATTTTGAGGTAAGGCTCAACGGGGTGATTCAGGAACCGATGGGCTATTTGTAGAAATCGGGCCTTGGATGAGATATAATAGAGCGGTGGGCTTCGGCTCACCGTTATTTTTTAGGAGTGGAGCGGTATTTTATGAAGATATTCAATTCTATGACGCGCAGGAAAGAGGAGTTTGTCCCGCTGCGGGAGGGCGAGGTCAATATCTATGTCTGCGGGCCTACGGTTTATAATTACTTCCATATCGGGAATGCGCGGCCTTTTGTGGTGTTCGATACCTTTCGACGGTATTTGGAATATCGCGGGGAGCGTGTCAATTTTGTGCAGAATTTCACGGATGTTGACGACAAGATTCTTGCGCGCGCGCGAGAGGAGAAGATCGGTTCGCTACAGGTCGGGGAGAAGTACATCGCGGAATATTTCAAAGACGCGGGCGCGCTTGGCGTGCGCAAGGCGACGGAGCATCCCCGCGTCACGGAGAATATGGATGAAATTGTGGTTTTTGTGAAAACCTTAGAGGACAAGGGCTATGCCTACGCGGCGGACGGGGACGTCTATTTTGACACGGGGGCATGGGAAAGTTACGGGAAACTTTCGGGGCAAAATCTTGATGAGCTCAGGGCCGGCGCCCGGATCGAGGTGGACGAACGCAAAAAGAACCCGCTCGATTTTGCCCTTTGGAAGAAATCGAAGGAAGGGGAGGACCTCTCGTGGGACAGCCCCTGGGGGAAAGGGCGGCCGGGCTGGCATATCGAGTGCAGCGCCATGTCCAAGAAATATTTGGGGGATACGATCGACATCCACGCGGGGGGGCAGGACCTCATCTTCCCGCACCATGAAAATGAGATCGCGCAGTCCGAAGCGGCCAACGGCGTCCCTTTCGCGAATTATTGGATGCACAACGGCTATATCACCATTGACAAGGAGAAGATGTCAAAGTCGCGCGGGAATTTCTTCACGGTGCGCGATATCCTGACGGAATACGACGGCGAGGCCGTGCGGTATTTCCTGCTCGCGGGGCACTACCGCAGCCCGATTGACTTCAGCAGGGATTTGATGGAGCAGTCGAAAAGCGCGTTGGCGCGGATGTACAACGCGAAGGATACGCTCGAACACCTCGTTCGCAAATCGGGCTTGCCGTTCACGGAAACGGAGCGGGCGGCGCTTTCGGGCCTTGGCGCCTACCGGGAGAAGTTTGTCGATGTGATGGACGACGACCTCAATACGGCCGACGCGATCGCGGCGATTTTTGAACTCATTTCGGCGGTCAATGTGAACGTCAAAGACGGGGCGTCCGCGGAGTTCGCGAAAGGCGCGCTCGCGGTCCTGCTCGAACTGGCGAACGTACTCGGCTTGCTTGAACAGGAGGAATCCGGGGAGCCGGAGGATGAGGATTCCGAGCTTCGCGTGCTCATCGAGGAGCGGCGTCTGGCGCGGGAGGAGAAAAACTGGGCCAGAGCCGACGAGATTCGCGATCTTCTGAAAGAGATGGGCGTCGTTTTGAAGGATACGCCGCAGGGCGTCCAAATCATCCGGGAAGCGAGGTAAGGTAAGGGATTCGGTTGTGGATGGATACGGTCAAAAATGTCGTCAAGACAAAAAAATTTGCCTATTTGACGATGATTATCGTCGTCGTCGCGTGGGGCTATGAGTATGTCGCCGCAAAAGCGGCGCTGACGGCGATCGCGCCGCTTGCCCTCGTCTGCGTCAAATATTCGCTCGGCATCATCGTACTGCTCACGGTCAAGTCTATCGTCGACCGGCGGTTTTTCTTTGGCCGTCGGGATATCCCGCTTCTGCTTGTCTGCGCCGTTTTCGGCGATATCATATACTTTGCCTGTGAATACGGGGCGATGAGCTATCTGCCTGTTTCGGTGATCAGTATCGTGCTCGCTTTTGTGCCGGCCGTTTCCGTCCTCCTCGAATATATTCTGTGGAAGCGCCGGGCGAACATGCGGATCGGCCTGGGGATTGCGGTTGGGATCGTCGGCGTCGCACTCGTGATCGGGGGTGATTTTTCCGCGTTTTTGTCAGGGAGCGCGGCGGGGTATCTGCTTGTTTTCGGGGCTGTATTTGCTTGGAATATCTACAATTTCAGCACGGTAAAGCTGACGGGCTCCTATCACCCGCTCGATCTGACGCTCTATCAGTCGGTCTGCGCGGCTTTGCTTTCTTTGCCTTTCCTGCTGCATAGCCTGCCGCCCGCGGAGCTTTTCTTTTCGGAAGAGGTGTTTGCGGGCGTGCTGTATCTTGGCTTGTTCAGCGAGGGCTGCGGATTCTTGATCTACGTGAACGCGCTTCGGGCCATCGGGCCGACGCCGATCTCGCTGTATTCAAATATGCTGCCGGTCAGTACGACATTTTTCGGTTGGCTGCTGCTTGGCGAACACATCGGGCCGATCCAGATCGCGGGCGGGGCGGTTGTGGTGGCGGCCGGAGTGATGGTAATATGGGAGAAGGATAAATTGGATACGATTCGCGAAAGCGGCGGCGGGTAATTCGATGGATGAAAAAAAGGCGGGCGATTTGCGAAAAATGAACGCGGCGGCGTTGGCCTATATCGGCGATGCGGTGTATGAGGCAGCGGTGCGGGAATCCTGCATTCGCGCCGGAAAGGCGCTCTCGGCGGATCGTCTGCATTCCGCGGCGGTGCGCTATGTCCGGGCTTCGGCCCAGGCAAAAGCGATGCGGGCGCTCTTTTCGGCGCTGAACGCGGAGGATGCGCTTCTTGTCAAACGGGCCAAAAACCGCAAGCCGAGGAGCATTCCGAAGAACGCGGA
>JAITNA010000213.1 GCA_031290715.1 Eubacteriales Family XIII. Incertae Sedis bacterium
GTCCCGAGGATGCCGTAGGGCAGCCCGATGATGACCGCGATCGCGATGATCCCGAGGATGATCATGCTGTACCCCTGATACCGCGCGAGGTACTCGGACAAAAACACATAGATGATTGCGCCGATGATGGGCCCTGTAATCGTGCCGATCCCGCCGATGATCACGATGAACACCGCCGCGACCGTCCAGCTGATCCCGAATCCCGGCCCCGGGAAAATGCTGCCCTGATTGATGTAGAACAACGCGCCGCACAGCCCCGTAACAAAAGCCGACATCATGAAGCAAATCAACTTCGATTTGAAGATATTCACACCGACGGACGCCGCCGCCTCATCGTCGTCCCGCATGGCTTTCAGGCCGAGTCCGATACGTGAATTGAGGACGAAAAAGACCACGAGAAACGCGCCGACAGCAAGCGTGAGCGAGATATAATAGATGTCAAACGCGGTGGGATAGGGCCGGAGCTTGATGGACATACCGCCGCCCATATTGACGAATTTCCAGCTCGTGAACAAGATCTTGAGCGCTTCCGAGGTGATCCACGTCGCGATCGCGAAATACATCCCCTTCATGCGGAAGAGCAGGAAGGACAGCGCGACCGCAAAAACGACGCTGACCGCCGCGCCGCAAAACATCCCGGCCCAAAACGGCAAACCGAAAGTGGTCGCGAAGATGGCGACATTGTATCCGGACAGCCCGATGAAGATTTGCTGCCCGAGGGACACCATCCCGGTATAGCCGGCCATGAGGTTCCACATCTGCCCGAGGGTGCAGTAGAGCGCAATCAGCAACCCGATGCGCATCGTATTGGTTTCCGTACTCGGAAGCTGCGGCAGGAAGTAGAGGAGGGCGACCACAGCAAGCGCGGCAATCAGCCGGATACGGGCGGGTATGGACATTGTTTTCAGATTCATAGCGGCTCCCTATTTCGCAAACAGACCCTGCGGCCGAACCGCGAGCATGATGAGGATGATGATGTATCCGGACAAAAGCTGCAGGCTCGTCCCGAAGAAATAAGCGCCGAGCAGCTGCGCAAGGCCGAATACAAGGCCGGCCACGAGCGTCCCCTTGATACTGCCCATGCCGCCGATCACCACGACGCCGAACGAAATGATGAGGTACTGCGACCCGGTCGTCGGATAGAAATTGTAGGTCATCCCGACCAACACGCCCGCGACGGCGGCCGTGACCATCGCAATGCCCATCGCCGCCCCGTAGATCAAGCTGACATTGACGCCCATGATCCGCGCGGCCGTATTGTCGTCGCTGACGGCGCGGATCGCGTTGCCGGTGTAGGTCTTTTTCATGAAGAAGTTGAGTGCGATGATCACGATGACGCCGATGATACAGTCGATGAGGAACATGACCGGCACCACCGCCGAGCCGAAAGACAAACTGGCGGTATCATTGCCGTGCCGCAAATGCTGCGCGTCCGCGGAAAAAAACTGGAGCAGGACGTTTTGGATGATGATCGACAGCCCGAACATGACGAGCAGCGGCGCTTCCTGTCCTCTCGGAAGAAGCCGATTGACCATCGTATTTTGGATGAGAAAACCGACGCCGAACATGATCGGCGCGACGATCACGAGCGAGAGCAGCGGATTCATGCCCGTCGACCGCGTGACGGCAAGGCTCAGATAGGTCGCCAGAATGACAAACTCCCCGTGCGCCAGATTTGTCAGCCTGACAATGCCGAAAATCACGCTCATCCCGACGCCGACGATCGCGTACAGACCGCCCAAAAGAATCCCATTGATGATTGCCTGTGTCATGGCCTCCCCTCTCCGAAAAATATCATACCCCGAAATACGCCGCCTTGATCTTTTCTTCTGTCAATTCTCTCGACGAACCTGTCAAAACGACCTTGCCCTTCAGCATTACATTGCAGCGAGATGAGGTCCGAAGACTGCGTTTGACATCCTGCTCGATCAGAACCGCCGTAACGCCGTCGCGGTTGATCTCCTTGATCCGCGCATAGATATCCTTGATAACGGTCGGCGCGAGCCCGAGTGAAATCTCGTCAAAGAGGATCATCTCCGGCCGATTCATGAGCGCCCGGCCGATCGCGACCATCTGCCGCTGCCCGCCCGAGAGGGAGCCCGACAGATCGTTTCGCTTCTCGAAGAGCACCGGAAAAAGCTCATAGGTTTTTTTCAAGGTCGCCGCGCGGTCCTTCCGCGCCTTCTTCGTATAGGAGCCCATGATGAGGTTTTCTTCCACGGTCATGCGGATGAAACAACGGCTGCCTTGCGGCACGAGGGTCAGGCCCTTCGCGACCACCTCATGCGCGGGCAGGGCCGTGATGTCCTCGCCTTTGAAAAATACCCTGCCGGCCCGCGGTTTGACGACGCCGGCCACACAGTCGAAGAGCGTACTCTTGCCGGCGCCGTTCGTGCCCACCACGGAAACGATCTCGCAATACGGAACAGACAGCGACGCGTCTTTGACCGCGATGAAATCGCCGTAATTGACCTGAAGCCCCTCCACCGAGAGCATGGCGTCCGTATCCTGATTCCATTCGCTCATTGCGCTTCATCCTCCTCTTCGGCCCCGAGATAGACCTCTTCGACTTCCCGCGAGTTCATCACCGAAAGCGGGTCACCGATGAGAAGCTCGTGCCCGTCCGACATACACATGAGGACGTCCGTCGAGTGTACCATCGTTTCGATAACATGCTCGATCCAGATAATCGTCAGCCCTTTCTCCGTTTTCAAATCCGACACGAGTTTCATAATGTCTTTGATCTCCGCGTCGATCAGCCCGGCCGCCACCTCGTCAAGCAGGATCAATTTCGGCTCCGTGCCGAGCGCCCGCGCGATCTCAAGCCGTTTTCGGTCGAGGAGGGTGAGCGTACCCGCGCCTGTTTCCGCTTTTTCGAGCAAGCCCGTCAATTCAAGCGCGCCTTTTGCGATCCTCGCGCCGTCCTTCTCGCTGTGCCCCGCCCCGTGAACCGCCGCCACCAGCACGTTTTCAAAAACGCTCATATTCTCAAAGGGCCGCGGCACCTGAAAGGTCCGCCCGAGCCCGAGCCGCGCCCGCTTGTCGGGCGAAACCTTCGTGATGTCCTTGCCGCCGAAAGTGATGCCGCCCGCCGTCGGCACAATGAGCCCGATCAACGCGTTGAACATCGTCGTTTTCCCGCTGCCGTTCGGCCCGATAACGCCGAGGATCGTACCCTCTTCGACCTCAAACGAAAGTCCTTTCAGGATTTTTACGGCGCCGTATCCGGCGTCTACGCGGTCAAATTTCAATAATGTCGTCATATCCTCTTCCCGATGTTCTCCGGCACGCTCCCTGCGGTTCCGTACCCCGGATGGCAATCGCCGCCGTCAACCGATGGACACGCGGCATTGCGCGCCCATCGGATACATCCGTATTTTCGTGTTATAACATCAAATTTTGTGAACGTCAACAATTATTCTTCTCAATAATTGTGATATATCACAATCGCATTGCAATTCAGGCAATCGTCGCCGCCCGCCGCCCTACTTCTTCAAGGGAACCAGATCGACGGTGGGGATGTCCAATTCCGGATTCAGCGAATTGTCCACGAGATGGAGCTGCAGCACACCATCCTCGTCTACTACCCACTGCCCGCCGCAAAGCGGGGTCAGGGAGTAATGATCCTCGTTGTACTTGATCGGGCCGATGATGGTATCCAGATCGGTCGCGGCAATCGCGTCACGGATCTTCACCTTATCGGTCGAAGCCGCCCGCGTCAGCGCATCTACGAGAATTTCCATCGAAGCGTATTTGTAGCCCATCGGCTGTGTAATCTCGCGCCCCTTTTCCGACAGGTATTTGTCGGCAAGCTCCTGCGGGGTCGTACCCGTCAAGGAAGATTTGAAGGGATGCAGCGGGCTCCACCAAACCTCTCCCGCAAGGCCGTCCATGATGCCGGCATCGGCGTCGATCGCTTCGGCGTCCGCGCGCAGCAGATACGCCTTGCCCATCGTGACAAACCCGGGCGCAAACCCCATCTGCTTGGCCTGCCGCCAGAAAGTCCCGAAAACGGGGCAGGTGTTCGTGCCGACGAGGACGTCTACATTCCGGCTCTTGAACTGATTGATGATGTCGGAGAAGTCTGTCGTTTCGGCGGGATACTGGTTCGGATCGACGACCACATAGCCGTCTTTCTCAGCCTGCTCCTTGAAAGTGCCTTTCCACGCCGTGCCGTCCGCGTCGTTCGCGAAGAGCAATCCGATCGTGGAGCCGGAACCGAAACCGGCCTTTTCCCAAAGCGCCTTGTACTGCTTGTACATCGTGTCGAGATTCCAGTGCGCGTGGAACGTCCATTCATAAGGCCCGTCCGCGAGCCACGCGTCAACGGGCGCGTCAAGGGCGATACAGGGCGTTTCATAACGTTCGCAAACACCCGATACGGGATTGACGGTTTCGGGCGTATGACGCACGATCACGACGTCGACCTTGTCGTCCGTAATGAGCTTTTCGGTCATCTGCGTCGCCACGGTCGTATCGCTTTGCGAATCGTAAACGGTGAGTTCGATCGGCTTCTTCACGCCGTCAACCTCAATGCCGCCGAGTTCATTGTTGACGTAGTCCGCAATGATCTGCTCCGTCCACTCTGTCCCCTCGCCGAAGCCGGACAAAGGGCCCGTCGTCGGGTTGATGATGCCGACCTTGATCACATCGCCGCCCTGTCCCCCGCCCCCGCCGGCCGCGCTGCCGCCATCCGTGCCCGTGCCGCTCTTATCGCCGCCGCAGCCCGCAAGCAATGCCGCCGCAAACAGACAAGCTGTGAGCGCCGCAATCAGCTTTTTTGATTTTCGCATAATTTCTCTCCTTTATGGTTTTTCCTTTTCCCTGCGATACCGAATGAACATAAATGGGATTTGCCAATATTTAACATATTCCAATTATGAATCACTCAAATTATATTCCGTGGTTTCAAATTGTCAATCCTTACGGGATTTTTCACGAAAAATCCAAGTCCGAAATGGAATACCCGCCCCATCACAACCCAAGCAATTGCAGCGCGGCATAATTGAGAAACTTATCGCTGCAAGGACGGCAAGCCGTATATTTTTATAGAATTTCCGGAATTTCCGGAAATTCAGAGCGGCGATACGTAATGCCTCATAAATAAATAACGTCGAAAAGCGATTCGTTGCCTCAAAATAAAACAACGCTGAAATGGCTCCTCCTTTCCTTGCGGTTATTCGTAGATATAACGGTTTTGTGTGCCA
>JAITNA010000221.1 GCA_031290715.1 Eubacteriales Family XIII. Incertae Sedis bacterium
TTTAATGACTTTTCAATGTGACAGGCATATAATGAAAGTAAATCGTGGCTATGAAACATTGGGAAATCGTAAGCGAGGTGGAAAAATGACTGAATTTGAACAAGAGAAGGAAATCACGTTGGAGAAGCTCGACTTGGTGACAAGCCGGGTGCGCGTCAGCTACACAAAGGCAAAAGCGGCGCTGCTGAAAGCGGATGGCGATGTGATCGACGCGATCGTCAATCTGGAAGATGAGGGCGCCGCGACCGTCGGGGATTTCACGGATACCTTGAACAATGTCAAGGATAAGGCCGTCGAATTCTCGAAGAGCGCAGCCGTGGGCATTCTCACGGGCGCGGAAGCCTTGGCCGGCAAAGCCGGCGGGGCGGCCCACAGCGCAAAAGAAAAACTGTCGGACCCCACGGGCCCGCAGGAACCGCAGGAAACAGCGGAGCCCCCGGAGGATGAGTCGTAGTAAAGCAGGTTGATGAACAAAAATGGACGACGGGGTGAAAGTGTTGCTGATCACGGCTTCGTCCCCGGAAATGCGGCGGATACGGCGAACACGGTACATCAATTTCCAACAATGTACCATGCCGTATCTTGCGTCGTTCTTTCCTGATGAATGGGAAATCAGCCATGTTGACGAATATTGCGAGAGGATAGAGTTTTCCCAAAATTATGATATAGTCGGGTTGACATTCCATACCCCAAGCGCGCCCCACGCCTATGAAATCGCGGATGCGTTTCGCGCCAAGGGCAGTTATGTCATTATGGGCGGTCCGCATGCGACGATTGCGCCTGATGATGCGCAAAGACACGCTGATACCATATTTGTCGGCGAAGCCGAATACACACTGCCGCATTTCATTTCCGATTTTCTGCACGGCGACGCGAAACCGCGCTATACGTGCGAGATACCGCCGAGTTTGGACGATGTGCCATTTTCCCGAAAAGCGATGCTGCATCGGCACGACCATGCGGGCGGTATCATGTTTGCTACGCGAGGTTGCCCAAACAATTGTTCATTCTGCACATTAGCGAAAATGTATGGTCAGTCATTTCGCAAACGGCCGATTGAGCAGGTGGCCCGCGAGTTCGGTTCTTTTCCCGGGAAGGTCGTCATTTTTTGGGACGATAACCTTGCCGCTGATCTTGAATATGCAAAGGAGTTGTTCAAGGCCATCAAGCCATATCGCAAATGGTGGAGTTGCCAAGTCAGCACAAATGCCGGATCAGACGACGACTTCCTCGAGCTCGCGAAACAAAGCGGATGCAAGCAGCTTTTTATGGGCTTTGAATCGATCTCCGCGCAAAGCCTTGCGGGTGCGGGAAAAAGTTTCAACAAACCGGATGATTTTGCGCACATCATCCACAATGTTCACGCACACCAAATATCCATGCAGGCGGGGATTGTTTTTGGTTTTGATGAGGATGAACCCGATGTTTTTAACCAAACTTCGGATTTTCTCGAAACAAACGGCATACAAAACGCAACCTTTCACATCCTTACGCCATATCCGGGAACACCTCTCTTTGATAGGCTGAACAAAGAAGGCCGTATCCTGACATATGATTGGAGCAAATACAACGCGCGTGAGGATGTCGTATTCATACCGAAGAACATGAGCGCAGAGGAACTGCTGGAGGGATTTCGCCGCGTGAATCGGCGATTTTATTCTCTCACAGGAGTCGCAAGACGCCTTCGCCGTTCGTCGGTCGGTTTGTATTGGACGCTCCCTCTCAATATCGCGTATGGTTGGTTATACGCTCATCGCGGGTAAGCGGAAATTACGAGCAAGACAAATGAACCGTCCCCTTTTGTCTTTATGTTATCTGCTGATTGAGCTTTCTGCGGAATGGGTGTAGAATATTCATACTATGGATCAAGGCACGAATCAAAAAGAACAGAAACAGGGAATCAGCAAATATACCTACCTCATGCTGCTCGGTCATGCTACGACGGACATCGCGCAGGGCTCGCTGCCCGCGATTTTGGCGTTCCTGATCGACGCGCACGGGTATACCTTGGCGTCGGCGGCCGGCTTCGTGTTCGCGGGGAATCTGATATCGGCGATTACACAGCCGATATTCGGCCATCTTGGGGACAAGGTGTCGCGCCCGTGGTTCATGATTGCGGGCATTTTAATGGCGGCGGCCGGAATTTCGTTGATCGGGTTTTTGGACAGTTATGTAATGACCTGCGTGTGCGCAATCATTGTGGGGATTGGCGTTTCCCTGTTCCATCCCGAGGGCAGCAAGCTTGCCAACATTGCCGCGGGGGAGCGCAAGGGCGTCGGCATGAGCGTTTTTTCGGTCGGCGGCAACATCGGCTTTACGGGCGGGCCGCTCATCGCGACGGCCGCGATCCTGATTTTCGGATTGAAAGGGACCGCGATCTTTATGATCCCCGCGATTGTGACGTCTTTGCTACTGTTGCCGAGGCTCAAAGAGTTCAAGCGATTGGGCGAGGATTTCAAGGCGTCGCTGAAAGAGGAAACACCGGAGCGGAAAGCGGTAGCGGAGGACAATGTAAAGGGCTTCACGATGGTGGCGATCGTGACTTTCTTCCGCGCCACCTGTGCTTCCTGCCTGAATATCTTCATCCCGCTGTTCTTCATACGCGTGTTCATGACGTCCGTCGCGGCCGGCAATATCAATCTTTCGATCTACGCGGCGGCGGGCATCGTCGCGACCTTGGCCGGCGGCCGCATCGCGGACCGGTTTGGCTATCGGCCGCTGTACCGGGTCTGCTGCGCCGTCGTCCCCCCGCTGCTCTTTTTCTTCGCGTTCAATCGGGAGCCGATATTCGCGACGATCGCCATCATCTTCATTTCAATCTTTATTTCGGCTTCGCACAGTGCGCTCATGGTGACGGGCCAAGGCTTCCTGCCCACTCGGATCGGCATGGCATCCGGCATTCTCTTTGGCTTGACGATCAGCATGGGCGGCATTGTCGCGCCGTTCATCGGAAAAATCGGGGACAACTTCGGCCTTGTGCCGGCGATGATCGTGATCGCCTGTATCAGCGTGGGGGGCTTGGTTACGGTATTTTTCATACCGAAGCACAAGGATGTAGGGCGGAGATCATTTGCGACAGGAGATCAAACCAATGGAAAATAATAACGAAAAGCTCTATGATGTCGTCATTATCGGCGGGGGCCCCGCGGGGCTTTCCGCGGCGATTTATGCGGGCCGTTCCAATATGAAAACCCTCATTGCGGAGCGGGGGGCATACGGCGGCACGGTCTTTCAGACCGCTGAGATCGCAAACTATCCGGGCGGTATTCCGGATGAAACCGGCGCGGCGTTTTCCGCGCGCTTAGAAGCGCACGCGGACGCGTTCGGCGCCGAGAAAATCACGGGCGAGGTGACGTTAGTCAACCTCATTGGCCCGGTGAAGGATGTGACCGTCGGCGGCAAGACTTATCAAGGGCGTACCCTGATCCTCGCGACGGGCAATGTGCCGGCCAAGCTCGGCATTCCGGGTGAGGACGAGCTTGCGGGCCTTGGGGTTTCCTATTGCGCCATCTGCGACGGGCCGTTCTTTTCCGGGCTCGACGTCTATGTGGTCGGGGGCGGGGACAGTGCGGTAGAAGAATCCCTGTATCTGGCGAAGTTTTCGCGGCATGTCACGATCATTCACCGCCGCGACGCTTTCCGCGCGGCGAAGAGTATCGTGGAGAAAGCGGAGAAAGCGGAGAATATTTCCTTCCTTTTGGATACGGTCGTGACCGGGGTTTCCGGCGATCCGCTGCTTTCGCGGCTGACGACGGAGAATGTCAAAACAGGCGAGCAGGGTGTGATCGAAGCGGCAGAAAATGAGAATTTCGGGCTTTTCATCTTTACGGGCCTGCGTCCGCAGACGGAGATTTTCGGAAACGCGCTCGACACGGAGAACGGCTATATTGTCACGGACGAGAAAATGGCTACGAATATCCCGGGCGTTTTCGCCGCGGGCGATGTGCGGAAAAAATCGCTGCGGCAGATTGTTACGGCGACGGCGGACGGCGCGATTGCGGCGCTCGAAGCGGAGAAATATTTGATACGGGATTGAGGAGGAGGAAGCGGTGGCGACCAAAAAAAAGGACAGATATTACGATATTTTTGTGGAGATGAGCAACTTCGCGTGTGACGCGGCGGTGTTTCTTCGGGAGATCCTTGTCAACTATGACCCGGAAAATCTCAGCGCGCAAATGGAGAAGATGCACTCGATTGAACACGATGGCGACGTGTCGCGGCACTCTATGACAAAACTGCTCGCAAAGGAATTTATTACACCAATCGAACGAGAGGATATCATGCAGCTTTCAGAAGCGATCGATACGGTCACGGACAAGGTTGAGGATGTTTTGCTGCGGCTGTATATGTTCAACATCGATGTGATCCGCAAGGATGCCCTCGTGATCGCGGACGTCCTTGTCAAGTGTACGGAAGCGATGAAGGACACGCTGGAGGAATTTCCGCATTTCAAGAAGTCAAAGACCCTCAATGACAAGATTATCGAGATCAACCGGCTTGAGGAAGTGGGCGACAAGCTCTATACGGACGCGGTGCGGGGCGTATTCACAGATGAAAGCTTGCCGGCCATCAGGGTGTTTGCGTGGAACATGGTCTTTCACTATATGGAGGACGTCTGCGACGCGTGCGAGGATGTGGCCGATGTCGTGGAAGGCGTAATCATGAAAAACACTTGATATGGACGGGAAAATCCTGATCGCGGCGACGACGAACAAGCACAAGATCACAGAGATATCCGCGATCGCGCGGGCGTACGGCTTGACCGTGGTTTCCCGCGCGGAAGCGGGGATTCCCGATTTTGAAATCGAGGAAACGGGCGATACCTTCGAGGAGAATTCTTTCCTCAAAGCCAAAGCGATTTTTGACCTGACGGGGCGGCCGACGATTGCCGACGACAGCGGGCTCGCGGTAGACGCGCTGCACGGCGCGCCGGGCGTTTTTTCGGCGCGCTTTGCGGACCCGGACAGCGATCTTGCCGATTTTCAGGCGGCCGACCGGGAGATGGCGGTGGCTGCTGCGGTGATGGCTACGGCGGCGGCGGACACTGCTGCTGCGGCGTCAGGGCCTTATGCTCGCGGCAGGCAGGATTTGGCCAATAACGCCAAGCTGCTCCGGCTGCTTGCGGATGTGCCGGCGGCGGCGCGCGCGGCGCGCTTTGTTTCGGTGATCACGCTGCTTGCGCCGGGCGGGGATACGGCGGTCTGCCGCGGGGAAGTCGAAGGGCATATCGCTTTCGCGCAAAGCGGGGACGCGGGATTCGGGTATGACCCGCTGTTCGTCCCTCTGGGATATCGCACAACATTCGGCTTGTTTTCGCCGGAAGAAAAGAACAAAATCAGCCATCGCTCCCGCGCACTGGCGGCCTTGCGCGAGAAACTGGCGTCATCGCCGGGCGTTTGATATGCGTAAGCGGGCACAGGCAATCGGACAGATTGCGAGATTGACATACAAGCGCATTATCGATCCGTTCTACGCGGGCGGCGCGGCGGAGGTCGCCTTTTTCCTCATTATGTCCCTTGTCCCGGCCACAATCCTTTTGGCGCAGCTTTTGAACTTATTCACGATGTCAATGGACGCCATCAAGGACGTTCTGGGTGGCTATCTGAGCGACAATCTGCTGAACATCATCCTTCCGCTGCTCGACTACAGCCCGCACCAGGCGATCACTTTTCTGCTCATTCTGCTGGCCCTCTGGGCGGGGAGCAGCGCGATCTTTTCGCTCATGCGGATCAGCAACCATGCCTATCACGGCTTTTCGAGCGTTTCCACGACCATCACCGGCTATCTTCGTGAGCGTACGCGCGCAATCCTTTTGATCCTGCTCGTGCTGTTCACCTTGATTTTCGCGCTCTATATCCTCGTTTTCGGCGAGGTCATCGTCAGAATCACAGTCGGGTATATCAACGAATACCTCGGAGTGGACTACAGCTTTTCGGCGGTATGGTATACGGCGCGGTGGATCATCGCTTTCATACTCTTTTTCCTCATGGTTTTTTCCATCTATTACGTGCTGCCGAGCCCGATCGAGCGGGCTCACCGCCAAAAGACAGAGAACAAATTGGAGGCCGTGAAACACTTCGCCGGCACATGGATCAGGAATCGGCGCAAAGCGTTCTTCATGGCGCTCCCCGGCAGTATCTTCGCCGCCGCTTCCATGCTCGCTTCGACGGGGGTGTACACGGCCTATGTGCAGCACATCGCGATGGACAATTTCAACATTCTGTACGGGGGGCTCAGTTCCATCATCGTCCTTTTGATCTGGTTTTTTGTGATGTCCTTCCTCGTCATTCTCGGCATACAAATCAACGCCGCCGCGATGGAATAACGAATAGGGGCCGCCGCGGTGAGCCATGAGGGGGAATGAGCGCCGGTGTCTATTCAGACCCTTCGGGAAAACTGCTGTCATTCCCGCGAATGCGGGAATCCAGTGCCAACCAAAATGTCATTCCCGCGAATGCGGGAATCCAGTGACATATTT
>JAITNA010000234.1 GCA_031290715.1 Eubacteriales Family XIII. Incertae Sedis bacterium
TAGGGACGAAATGAAAAAATCGCAAAAAACAAAACATGTCACAAAATGTCACATCGATCTGTGGTATTATGTCAGTATCAGATTTTGTCAGATAAAATAATATATATATGTGACAGCGCGTTTTGCACACCTGCAAAGGGCGTATTTTTTTAGAGATGAGATGAATGGCGGTGAATCGTGAACAGCAATGATAACGCGCTTGCGCACCTCGAAGCCGGGGAGCGCACAAAGTTTTACCTGTCAAGGGCGTGGCGCCGCGTGAGGGCGGAAGTATTAAGGATTGACCATTACGAGTGCCAGCGCTGCAAGGAGCGCGGGATGTATACCAAGGCGGCCGAGGTACATCACATAAACAAACTGACGGAGCGGAAGGACTTGGCGCTATCCATCTTCGACGAAGAGGGCAAGCGCAACCTTACGAGCCTATGCAAGACATGTCACTTGGAGATAGACGCAGCGCAGACGGAACAGCTCAACGAAGAGAGGTGGGACTAATGATGAGCGGATATGTACCCCCCCCCTCCTGAAAGCCGGGGAAATATTTTCCCCGTAAATTCAGCTGTCCAGATACATCCCCGCGCGCGTGTCCCTGCGCGCGTGTGAAGTAAAAATTTGACAAGGAAACAGAAAAAACATGGATGATTTAAACGGGCAACACGACGAAATAAGGAAAAAAATCGCTGAAATGCCGTCTGAAACAGCGGTTTTTTTAAGTACTTTGATGCAGGATTTTGAGTTTCAGTCAAGTATCATTCTCAAAATGCAGAAAAAAATCACAGCGGGCGAGCGCGGAGTTACTACGGAATACGCGAACATCACACGGGCACGGCGTGAAACCATCCGAAGCATCAGGCAAGTCCTATCCGCGCCGCTCGACTTCGCGGCGACGGCTATAATCGGCGATGACGACGATGACGATCCGCTGTAAAGAAATCTCGGCGTATCTTAGAAAAGTCGAAAGGGGTATAGCTTGCAAAGACCAAAAGAAACTGGCGGCGCATGTCCGGCGGTGCTTTGGGAATGAGAGCATATATACCGATACGGCGCGGCTTGAAAATTACATGAGGCTTGCAAAGTATTTCCCCTACGATCAGATTTACCCATGGGAGGCTTTTCTTATGGCCTTGTGGAATTGTACATACTGGAAAGAATCGGGCCTGCCCCGCTGGCCGGAATTGCTGTGTGTAATCGGGCGCGGCGCGGGAAAGGACGGGTATATAGCATGGGATAGCCTTTGTATGATATCGCCGTACAACAAAGATGATCGGTATTACGACGTGGACATCTGCGCGAATGTGCTGACGCAAAGCCAGCGCCCGCTCAAAGATGTGCTGAACGCACTGGAGGATGATGAGTATAGGGCGAAGCTTGAAAAGCATTTTATTTGGAACTGCGAAGCCGTTACCGCGAAAAAGAACGGCGGGATGATACAGCCTTGGGCTTCACAAAGCCGAAACCTCGACGGCTTGCGATCGGGAAAGGTTGTGCTGAACGAGATACACGGATTCGAGAATTACGCATTGGTAAATGTGTTCACGACCGGGCTCGGGAAAAAGAAGAGCCCGCGCATCGGGTATTTCTCGACGCTGGGTGATGTACGGGACGGCCCGCTCGATCATTACATGGAACGAGCAAAGAATATACTTGACGGCGAAGAACCGGACGATGGGATGCTGCCTTTCATATGCCGGCTTGACAGTGAGGCCGATGTCCGCAAAGAAAAGATGTGGGTAAAGGCTAATCCATCATTACCGTACAAAGACAGCCTCCGCGACGAGATACGCCGCGAGTACAAAATATGGAAACGTGACCCGCAGCGGCTGCCGTCTTTCATGGTGAAACGCATGAACGTGCTATCGGCCGCGATGGAGCTGACCGTTACGGATTACGAAAACATACCGATGACGAATACCGAACTGCCGGACCTTGCCGGCGCCGCCTGTACGGTGGGGATCGACTACATGAAAACATCGGACTTCTTATCAGTCAACGCGCATTTCCGCGATGGCGATATGCGGTACGATATCAACCATTCATGGGTTTGCGCGGCATCGAAGGATTTACCGCGCATCCGGGCGCCGTGGCGGGAGTGGGCGGCAAAAGGATTGCTGACGGTCATTGACGATATTGAAATAAACCCGGCGATTGTCGCGGAATATATTTCAGGCTTGGCGCAAAAATATTACATCGAAAAAGTCGCGCTTGACGGTTTCCGCTATGCGGTGCTTGCGTCGGCGCTGCGAGGTATCGGTTTTGACAACGAACGGAAAAATATAAAACTCGTGAAGCCTACGGACATTATGAAGACCGCGCCTGTGATTGAGAGCTGCTTTGTAAACGGGTATTTCGTCTGGGGCGACAACCCCGTACTGCGCTGGGCGGTCGGGAACACGAAGATGATTCGCTCCGGCGTAAAAGCGGGGACGGATACGGGAAATTATGTATATGCCAAGATCGAAGCGAAGTCACGCAAGACCGACCCCTTCATGGCATTGGTTGCAAGCATGGTTATTGAGGATGAGGTTGAAGTCGTCAATCCGAACGATTTCACAACATATCACTTTTGAGGGTTGAAAAAATGGGACTGAAAACATGGTTCAGAGAAAACTTCATGGAGGAGCCCGTTGAAATTTCCATCTCCGATTGGGAAAAGAAATTCACGGAAACAGCCATCCGCGAGCTGTGCTTCTGGGCTTGCGTGAAGATGGTATCGTCGGCAATCTCCCAGTGCGAATTCAAGACATTTTTGAAGCACGAAGAGGTGGAGCAGGATGAATACTATCGCTGGAATCTCTCGCCGAATGCCAATCAAACATCAATCGAGCTTATGAACAAGATGGTTTACAAGCTGTTTGAAGAAAACGAGGTTTTGATTGTAGAGCGAAGCGGGCAGTTTTTTGTTGCCGATTCTTTCAGCAAGACATCACACGGGGCCGCGGAGGACGACTTTGCGCAAATAAAAGTCGGCGACACTGACATACCGAAAAGAAAAGCCCGCGACGTGATCTACTTCACGCTGGCTGACAATAACGTGAACAAAGTTGTCGGGCAAATTTATTCGAGCTACAAAGAACTATTTGCCGCAGGGACAAGCTACTACAAACGCGTGAGCGGGATGAAAGGCATACTGACGATAGAGTCAACGCCGAGCGGAACAGCTGAGCAGCGCGAAGAGATGGACAAAAAACTGCATGAGAGCATGAAGATGTTTTTTGAAAAGCCGAACTCTGTATTCAGGGTCGGGCGCGGGCAGACTTTCGATGTAGTTGACAAAAACGGGAGCGTCACGCCGAGCAGCCGGGATGTGCGGAACCTGATCAACGACATTGCGGACTACACTGCGACAGCGTTCAATATCCCCTCCACGCTGCTTACGGGCGAGGTTGAGAACACCGCAAACGCAGTTGACCAGTTTTTGACGTTCTGTATTGACCCGCTGGCGAAGCTGATCGCGGCAGCGATCAACAAAACGATATACACCAAGGAGCAATTTCTTTCCGGGTGTTATATCAAGATCGACACGAAAGCGGTGAAACACGTTGATTTGCTCTCCGTCGCAACGGCGGTCGACAAACTGATAGGGAGCGGCGCGTTCTGCATCAACGACATCCGCAAGGTCTGCGGCGAAGAAACTATCGACGCGGATTGGGCGAAACAGCATTACATCACCAAAAACTATTCGCAAATCGAGGAAATACTTAAGGCGGTAGGGGGTGGTGGTTAATGTGAAAACGAAACACGGCCTTTTAGCGAAAGCGGCGTACAGCCGTTTTTCTATTGCAAATTTTACAGGAAGGAGGAACGAATGAAAAGATTTTATTCACTGGAAACGGCCGGCGACAACGCTGATCTGTACATCTTCGGCGCCATTGTGACGCAGACGGGCGGGGGGTGGTATGCAGACGGAACCGACGTGAGCCCATCGGGGATTGTGGAGGAACTCAAAGGCCTTACGGCCAAAAACATCACAGTCCACATCAACAGCTACGGCGGCGAAACCGCCGGGGGCTTGGCGATCTACAACACGTTGAAGAACAAGGATATCAAAGTCAAGACGGTGGTGGATGGCTATGCGTGTTCTGCGGCGGCGGTGATTTTCATGGCCGGTGAAGAGCGGGTCATGAACGAAGCGTCAATATTCATGATTCACAACGCATGGACGTATGCGGCGGGGAATGCAAAGGAACTGCGGAAGAGTGCGGATGATTTGGATGTGGTTTCGGAAGTTTCCGCAAACGCATTCAGGGCGCATATGACCATCAGCGAAGAGGAGCTTGTATCACTCCTTGACAACGAAACATATATCAAGCCCGAACAGGCCGTTGAGTGGGGATTTGCTACGGCGCTGCAAAGCGCCGCCGCAAACGGCTATCTCATGTCGGCGCGCCGGTCTATCTACAACCGCGTGATGGCGGCGCCGGAAAGCGGGAAGAATAATCCGGCGGTCACAGAGCCGCCGGAAGCCCCGCTCGTTATTGAACCGAAAGAGGAAGTCAAAACGAACTTCCAGAAACTGATTGGGGCATAGCCCGGAAAGGAACAAACAAATGCTTAACATGGAACTTATCAGATCGGATTTTCGCGAGAAGTATGCGGCGGCTCTTGCCAGCGCAGACGAAAACGCGGTTGCTGACGCCCTCACGGAATGCTCGGCGGCGGCACAAGCGCAGATGGTGGAACTCGCGGAGGAAATCCGCAGTGACTTCACTGCGGCGACGGACAGCATTGTCATGGCGCAGCGCGGCGTGAAGACGCTCAATTCCGCCGAAACAAAGTATTGGGAGTCGGTTGTTTCGGTCATGAAGGACAAGCCGCAGTCTTCGGGCGTGGCGGTTGTGCCGGAGGCGTTGCCTACCACAGTCGTTGACCGTATTTTTGAGGATTTGGTGCAGGAGCACCAAATTTTGAATTACATCAACTTCCAGAACGTCGGCCTTATTACCCGTATGCTGCTCTCGACGGACAGCGGCGCGGCGGTTTGGGGCGACTTCAAGGGTGTGATCGAGGGTGAACTTGAAGGCGCTGTCACGGCGGTATCCCTCGACCAGTACAAGCTTACGGCATACTTCGTGATTGCCGAGGACATGCTTGAACTGGGGCCGGCATGGGTTGCGAATTTCATCACAACAGTTATCGGCGAAAAGATCGCCGTTGGTCTTGAGCTCGCGATTGTCGACGGCGACGGCAACAAGAAGCCCATCGGCATGAGCCGCAAATTGACCGGCGCTACGGACAGCGTTTATCCGCGCAAAACGGCGAAGAAAATCACCGATCTTTCCCCGGCGACCATCGGCGGATTGCTGAAAATCATTTCGGAAGGCCCCAAAGGC
>JAITNA010000110.1 GCA_031290715.1 Eubacteriales Family XIII. Incertae Sedis bacterium
TTCCTGAAAGCGATCCTCGAAGCGGAGGATTACGACGGCCCCTCGCTGATCATCTGCTACGCGCCCTGTATCAACCACGGCATCCGCAAGGGCATGGGCAAGACGCAGGAGAACACAAAAGACGCGGTGCAGTCGGGCTACTGGCATCTGTTCCGCTTCAACCCGCTCCTGAAAAAAGACGGGAAGAATCCGTTCCTCCTTGACTCGAAAGAGCCGACGCAGAGTTTCCGCGAGTTCATCCTCGGGCAGGTGCGCTACACCTCGCTCGCGGCGGAGTTTCCGGATATCGCCGAGGATTTGTTCCGCTCGGCGGAGGAGGACGCAAGGGAGAGATTGGCGTCGTACCAAAGGCTCGCCGCGGAGTAGTTTTTTTGTCCTTTATCCGGGCGAATTGCTTTATGTTTCGTTTCAGTATTCTTCTGTAAAATTCAGATATACTGTTTGTTGCGGTGGCGCTCGGGCCCGAGGTCACGGAGCGGTCCGAATAAGGGAGGAATACCATGTACGATAACGACGAAAATAAAGACAATTTTGACGAACGGCCCGCGGATGGGTTTGCGGCGCCCGACTATGCGGACGGCCCGAGCAGCCCGTTCGGCGCGGCCCCGGCGCTTGATCAGGGCGCTGCGGCGCCCCCTGTGCCGCCCTATGTGCCGCCCGCCGGGATGTACGGCGGAATCCCCCAAGGGCCGCCCCCTCCCGCGAATCCATACAGTCCGGGGCCGCCGGAAGCGCAGCCCGGCGCGGCCGCATATTATGGCGCGCCGCAGGGTTTTTCGGCGCAGACATGGCCTGCGGCGGGAACTGCCCGCGGCACGGGTCATGGTCCGGGCAATCCGGGCGGGCCGGACAATATCGGCGGCGCGGCGGCGACTTCGGGCGGTACGGCGGCGAACACGGCGGGCGTACTCGGAATCGGCCGGAAAAATCTCTTGATTCTCATTATTATTATAGTCGTAGCTTGCGCGGCTTCCGGTGTGGGCGGCGGAGTTCTCGGCGCGCGTTTGTCCGACGGGACGACGATTGTGGGGAGCGGCGGGTCGGATGTCGTCATCAATCCGTCGAGCGACATCAATACGACGGAAGCGGTTGCGAAAAAAGTCCTCGCGTCCGTGGTCGGTATCACATCCACGGGGACGGTTCAGTCGAATGATTTCTTTTGGGGGCCGCAGTCGCAGGAGATTTCCGGCGTCGGCACAGGTATGATCATCGATAAGGAAGGGTATATCCTTACAAATTCCCATGTCGTCATGGACGGGGCGGTCGAAAGCATCAAGGTGCTGCTCAATACGGGTGATGAAGTCGAGGGCAAGGTGATCTGGAACGATGCGAGTCTTGACCTTGCGATCGTCAAGATTAACGCGAAAGAGCTGTCGCCCGTGGAGCTCGGCGATTCGGACGATGTGCAGATCGGCTCTTATGTGGCCGCGATCGGCAATCCGCTCGGGCTCGAATTCAACGGGTCTATCACGCAGGGCGTCGTCAGCGGGCTTGACCGGACGATCACCGTGTCCGATACGACAGGCAGCAAGACCGTGCGCATGGAAGGCCTTATTCAGGTCGACGCGGCGATCAACAGCGGGAACAGCGGCGGGCCTTTGCTCAACAGCAAGGGGCAGGTCATCGGCGTGAACACGGCAAAAGCGAGCGCGGAAGGCATGGGATTCGCAATTCCTATCAACATCGCGATTCCCATTATTGAAAAGGTGATTGAAAACGGCAATTTCGAGCGCGTCTATATGGGCGTCAGCGCCGCCGATGTGTCGGTGATCAAGGAGAACTATCCCAGTGTGGAGCTGAAAGCGGACAAGGGCGCCTGTATCACGCAGGTCAATCCCGGCTCCCCCGCGGAGCAGGCAGGGCTTGAGGTCAAGGACGTTATTACCGCCGCCGACGGGAAAGCGATCAATGGCAGCAGCGACCTCATCAAGCAGCTGCTTGGCTATGAATCGGGCGACAAAGTCGAGATCGCGTATAGCCGGGACGGCAAGGACTATACGACGACGGTCACGCTCGTGTCGCAGGATGAGATACAGCAGATTCAGCAGGAAAGGGACCCGTTCAGCTCCGCGCCGCAGGAAGAAGCGCCGCAGAGCAGCCCATTTGGGTGATTGCGGCGGGGTGATTGCCGCGAGGCAATTGCCGAGGTGATTGCCGCTGTGAAAATAGATACTAATCGTTAATAGATTATGATATAATCATAAACCGAGTGTGCGGACGTGTTGTATTCGTATGCCCGGTTTATGATTTTATCTACATCAGTATGGAAGGACAGCAGAGAATGAACGCGACATGGATCGGAAGAGAAGGGAATATCGAGAGGTTTGAAATTGAATTTACCGGGCCGGAGTTTGACGACGCCCTGATTGAAGCATATAAGAGCAATAAAGACCAATTTCAAATCGACGGCTTCCGGAAAGGCAAGGCGCCGCGCAAGATTATTGAACAGCATTACGGCGTGCAGGTTTTCGATGAAGAAGCCGTGGAGGGTTTGCTGCAAAAGGAGTATCCCAAGGCGCTGATTGCGCTCGGTATCGAGCCGATTGACCGTCCCGAAGCGGAAATCCCTTCGCTGACGCACGGAGAGGGTTTCAAGGTTGCTTTCTCGGTCCCGACCCCGCCCGAGGTCGAAGTGAAAGACTATGAGGGCGTCAAGGTCAAGGAGATCGAACATCCTGTCACGGACGGGGATGTCGACAGCCGGCTTGAGCAGACGCAGAGCCGGAACGCGCGGCTTGTGACGACCGACAAGGAAGCGGAAAACGGCGACAGTGTGAACATCGATTACGCGGGCTTCCTTGGCGATGTGCAGTTTGAGGGCGGTACGGATCAGGGGCATACGCTTCTGCTCGGCTCCGCCGCCTTTATCGAGGGCTTTGAGGAACAGCTGATCGGCAGGAAAGCCGGGGATGAGGCGGACGTCAATGTCACGTTCCCGGAGGACTACCACTCGGAGGAGCTTGCGGGCAAAGACGTTGTATTCAAGGTCAAGGTCAATGAGGTCAAGGTCGAGGACAAGCCGGAGATCAACGACGAATTCGCGCAGGATATCAGCGAGTTTGATACTTTGGCGGAGCTGAAGGCCGATATTAAGGCGAAGATGGTTGAAACCGCTGAATTGCGGGCGGAGATGGAGATGAAAGACGCCATCCTCGAACAGATTTACGCGGCGAATGAGATCGACGTGCCGGAGGTGATGGTGGAGGATCAACTCGAAAACATGCTGAAGGAATTTGAACGCGAGATCAAGGATCAAGGCTTCAAGTTGGAACAGTATTTTCAGATGACGGGGCAGAGCCCGAAAGACCTCCGCGAGCAAATCAAGGGGGACGCCTACAAGCGCGTGAAAATGCGCCTGCTCGTGGCCGGAATCGCGCGGCAGCAGGAATTCAAGGTTTCAGACGAGGAAGTCGACGCGGAGCTTGCCAAAATGGCCGAGAGCTACAGCATGGAAAAGGAGAACATGCGCGATGTGCTCGGCGAGTTCCAGATCAAACTTCTGACGGACGACATCAAAAACAAAAAAGCGGTTGATTACATCTATGAAAACGCGATCGTCGAGCAAGCGGAAGCTGAACAAGCGGAAGCCGAGCAGCCGGCGGGCGTGTAATGAAAAGGAGGTCATTGTTATGGCGCTGATACCCTATGTCGTGGAGCAAACAGGACACGGCGAACGTTCTTACGATATCTATTCCAGGCTCCTCAAAGACAGAATCATCTTTCTCGGCGAGCAAATCGATGAACACATCGCGAGCCTTATCGTGGCGCAGCTCCTCTTTCTGGAAGCGGAGGACAGCGAAAAGGATATCAATATGTACATCAACAGCCCGGGCGGGAGCGTGACGGCGGGCATGGCGATCTACGATACGATGCACTACATCCGCGCGGATGTCAGTACGATTTGTATCGGGATGGCCGCCAGTATGGGTTCGTTCCTTTTGACCGCGGGGGCAAAGGGGAAACGCTTCTCCCTGCCCAACGCGGAAATCATGATCCACCAACCCCTCGGCGGGGTGCAGGGTCAGGCGGAGGACATCAGAATCCACGCGGAGCATATCGTCAAGACGCGCGAGAAGCTGAACAAGATCATGTCGGAGCGTACGGGGCAGCCGCTCGAACGCATCGCGATCGATACGGACAGGGACAATTTCATGACGGCGCAGCAGGCGGCTGACTATGGGCTCATCGACCGGGTCATCGAGTCGCACGCCAATTTGGGGGAGATGACGATATGACACAATATGAAGACAGAAAACAGCTTCGCTGCTCCTTCTGCGGGAAAACGCAGGACGAAGTCAAGCGGCTCATCGCGGGCCCGAGCGTATATATCTGCAACGACTGCATTGAACTGTGCATGGAAATCCTTCGGGAGGAAGAGGAGCAGTTCGCGCGGGAAAACCGCGTCTATGGCGGCGAGCCGGGCAAGCTCTACGTACCCAAGCCGCAGGAAATCTTTGACGCGCTGTCAGACTACGTGATCGGGCAGGAAGAGGCAAAAAAAGTCCTCTCCGTGGCGGTGTACAATCATTACAAACGTATCAATTATTCGGGCATATACGACAATGACGGTGTGGAGATTCAAAAAAGCAACATTGTCATGATCGGGCCGACGGGCTCGGGGAAAACGCTGCTCGCGCAGACGCTTGCCAAGATTTTCAACGTCCCCTTCGCGATTGCGGACGCGACGGCGCTGACGGAAGCCGGCTATGTCGGGGAGGATGTGGAAAATATTCTGCTCAAATTGATCCAGGCGGCGGACGGGGATATCGCAAAGGCGCAAAAGGGGGATCATCTACGTGGACGAGATCGACAAGATCGCCCGCAAAGGCGATAATGTGTCGATCACGCGCGACGTCAGCGGCGAGGGCGTACAGCAGGCCCTGCTGAAAATTATTGAAGGGACGGTCGCCAATGTGCCGCCGCAGGGCGGGCGCAAACACCCGCACCAGGAGTTCATTCCTTTTGACACGACGAATGTCCTTTTCATATGCGGCGGCGCTTTCGACGGGCTTGACAAGATCATTCAGCGGCGTATCGGGGAGAAAACGATCGGGTTCAATTCCGAGCTGAAGCTGACCCGCGAAGAATCCGCGAACATTCTGAAAAAATTGCACTCTGAGGACCTGCTTCGCTACGGCCTGATTCCCGAGTTTGTCGGGCGGCTGCCCGTCGTGTGCACCTTGCAGGAATTGGATACGGACGCCCTCGTGCGCATTATTACGGAGCCGCGGAATTCCTTGCTCAAGCAATACAAGAAGCTGTTCAAGATCGACGGCGTCGATCTGGAGATCGAGGAGGACGCGATCGCGAAGATTGCGGACAAGGCGATTTCCCGCAAGACGGGCGCCCGCGGATTGCGCAGTATTTTTGAGCATACGATGACGGATATCATGTTTGAGATCCCTTCGCGGACGGATATCAAAAAGGTGGTTATCACGGGCGCGGCCATTGAAAAAGATACGGGGCCGACCCTTGTACTCGCTGAGAAAAAGGTCAAGAAAGCGATTCAAGAAACAGAAGAGCAGAGTGTGTCGTAGCCATGGGTGACGAGGTCAGGAACGATAATAATTATCCCGCGGAAGTTCCCGCTGAAGATTTTGCCGGAGGGCGGCGGCTGACGCTGCCCGTGATTCCGCTGCGCGGGCTGACGGCCTTTCCCGAAATGGTATTTCATTTCGATGTCGGCCGGGAGAAGTCCATCAACGCGCTTGAAAAAGCGATGATGAGTACGCAGACGATATTCTTGGTCACGCAGAAAAACATCGATACGGAGCTGCCGACGGCGGACGACTACTACGATGTCGGGATCATCGCGAAGATCAAGCAGATGTTGAAGCTGCCCGGCGATTCCATCAGGGTGCTCGTCGAGGGCACGGCGCGCGGCAGGATCGTGTTTCCCGAAACGGAGGTTTCCCATGTGGAGGCCATCGTGGAGGAAGTGCTCCCCGAGGACTACGGCGGCGAAGTCCCGGCGAAGATTGAAGCGCTTGTCCGCATTGTTTTAGACAGCTTTGACGAATATCTTTCGATCAATCAAAAGGCATCCGGGGACGTCTACGCTTCGATAGAATCACTCGATCATCCAGGACAGGTCGCGGACGCCATTGCCTCTCATATGGATTTCAAGACGGAAGCGAAGCAGAGCATTCTGGGCGAGTTTGACGTGGAAAAGCGCTTGACGCTTTTGGAGCAGCTGCTTGACAAGGAAATCGAAATCGAGCGGATCGAGCAGGATATCGGCAAGAAAGTCCGCTCGAAAATCAATCAAAATCAAAGGGAGTACTATCTTCGCGAGCAGCTCAAAACGATTCAGGAAGAGCTCGGCTCCGACGAATCTGTCGAGAACGAGGTCGGGACTTGGCTGCGGAAGCTCAAGAAACTGAAATTAGAAAAAAAGATTCACGACAAGATTGAGAAAGAAATCAAACGCCTTTCAAAGATGCAGCCGGGCAGCGCCGAAGCGACGGTGATCCGGAGCTATGTCGATTGGGTTTTCGAGCTGCCGTGGAATGTCTATTCGGGAAAAGGGATCGATTTGCCGGCGGCGGAGAAAAAACTCGACGCGGATCATTACGGGCTCGAAAAGGTCAAGGAACGTATCCTCGAATATCTTGCCGTGATGGAGCTTGCGCCGAACCTCAAAGCGCCGATTCTCTGTCTTGTCGGCCCGCCGGGCGTGGGCAAGACGTCGATCGCGAAGTCTGTCGCGGCGGCTATGGGCCGGAGCTTTGTGCGCATGTCCCTTGGCGGCGTGCGGGACGAGGCCGAAATCCGAGGACATCGGCGTACCTATATCGGCTCGATTCCGGGGCGTATCATCAACGGCATGAAGGAAGCCAAGGCGATGGACCCGGTGTTCCTTTTTGACGAGATTGACAAGATCGGCGCGGATTTCCGCGGCGACCCGGCGTCGGCTCTTTTGGAGGTACTCGACCCCGAACAAAACAAGGAGTTTACGGATCATTATTTGGAATTCGCGTTTGATTTGTCGAAGGTGTTTTTCATCACGACGGCCAATACGGCCGACACGATTCCGCGCCCCTTGCTCGACCGCATGGAGCTCATTGAGGTCCCCGGCTATACGGAGCAGGAGAAGGTCAAGATCGCGGAAAGATACTTGGTTCCCAAACAGCTTTCGGAACATGGCCTGACCGGCGAGCTGCTGCGTTTTTCAAACGGGGCGATTCACGATATGATCAATTTCTATACGCGGGAGTCCGGCGTGAGAAGCCTTGAACGGCGCATTGCGGGCATTTGCCGCAAGGCGGCGCGGCGCATTGTGGAGAACCGGGCGAAACGGATCGTTTTGTCCTCCAAAAATCTTGAAAAATATCTCGGCAAACATCAGTATCGTTATGAAGTAATCGAGAAAGAAGCGCTGACGGGTGTGACGACGGGTCTTGCGTGGACGGCGGTCGGCGGTACGACGCTGTCCATCGAAACCTCCGCTGTGGCCGGCAAGGGCGGCGTGGTCTTGACGGGGCAGCTCGGCGATGTCATGAAGGAATCCGCGCGGGCCGGTATCAGCTACATCCGCTCGATCGCGAAGGAGATCGGCGTCGCGGTTGATTTTTATGACAAATACGACATCCATGTCCACATCCCCGAGGGGGCTACGCCGAAAGACGGCCCCTCGGCCGGCGTTACCATGTGTATCGCGACCATCTCTACGCTGACGAATATCCCGGCCAGACAGGATGTCGCAATGACGGGCGAGATCACTTTGCTCGGAAAGGTATTGCCGGTCGGCGGCATCCGCGAAAAGGTACTCGCCGCGCATCGGGCGGGGATCGGCAAGGTGCTGCTGCCCCGCGATAACAGCGTCGATCTTGAGGAGATTCCCGATGAAGTGCGGAAAAAAATGGAGTTTGTCCTCCTCGATCATGTCCGCGACGCTTTGCCGCATGTGCTGACAAAGGCTGTGACGGCGAAGAAAAGTTCTTCAAGGAAGTCCTCGGCGAAGAATCCCGCGGCGGGGAAATCTTCGGCGAAGAAAGCCCCCGCGAAGAATCCCGCGGCGAAGAAATCCGCTGCGGCGAAGAATCCCGCGGCGAAGAAAAACGCTGATGCGTATTAAAAAAGCGGAGCTGCTTGCGATTGCGACGAAAAAGGATCAATATCCGCCGCCCGGCCCGCCGGAGGTCGCGTTTGCGGGCCGTTCAAATGTCGGGAAGAGTTCGCTGCTCAATCTGCTGACCAACCGAAAGCGTCTGGCTTTTGTCAGCGGCAATCCCGGAAAGACACAGACGATCAATTTTTACGCGGTCAACGACGACGCCTTTCGTATCGTGGATTTGCCGGGCTACGGCTACGCGAAGATTTCAAGAAGCGTTACGGCGAAATGGGGCCAAATGGTGGAAGCCTTTCTCGAAGGGCGCGAAACACTGCGCCGCGTGGCGATTCTTGTCGATATCCGGCACGAGCCGTCGGCGCGGGATGTGCAGCTGTACGAATACTTGAAGCACTACGGTTTGTCGGGGCTCATCGTCGCGACAAAGGCTGACAAGGTGAGCCGCAATGTACTCGCAAAACAGGTGAAGATTATTCGTCAGGTTCTGTCCGCGGCCGCGGAGGATCAGGTGATTTGCGTATCGGCGCTGAAAAAAACGGGAACGGAGGAACTGCTCGCGGAGATCGGGCGTATTGTGGAATTGTAAGGGGCAGTTTAACTGTTCCTGCCGAGAAATGAGGAAAAGCGATGGCGGCGGCGTACAAATTGGACAAGGTATTTCTGACGCAAGAGGAGATCGAGCGGCGGGCGGATGAGATCGGCAAGGAGATTTCGCGCGATTACGCGGGGAAAGAAGTGACGCTGATCGGGATTCTGACGGGCTCCGTGATGTGGATGGCGCAGGTGATGAAGTCCATTGAGGTGGACACCTCGATCGACTTTCTTTCCGTGTCAAGCTATGGGGCCGGCACGAAAAGCAGCGGGGTCGTCAAAATATACAAGGACCTCAATCGCAGCGCCACCGGGAAACACGTAATCATCGTGGAGGACATCGTGGACAGCGGCGTGACATTGGACTATTTGCTGAACTATTTGTCGGGGCAAAATCCGGCGAGTATCAAGGTGTGCTCCATGTTGGACAAACCGACGGGGCGGCGAATGAAGTTGGAAGCGGACTATGTCGGATTTGAAGTGCCGGGCGTCTTTCTCGTAGGATATGGACTCGACGTGGATCAGCGGTTCAGGAATCTGCCGTATATCGCTTCGGTCGCCGTTGAGTAGATACTATTCAAGCATGAACGCCTATTTGCCGAATCTCGGCGTTTCATGCAAAACCTGCCGCTCCAACGTACGTATAGTACGCCTACGCAGCAGAACTTGCCTGAAACACCGACCTTCAACAAATAATCGCTCATGCCTGAATAGTTTCATTGGAGTATTTGTGTTGTACTGTTGCGGAATGGCGCCGGAATCGTATACAATAATGAAGCAATCAATCACTAACGAAGGAGGACGAAATGGGATATAAGGTAAGGGTCGGTATTTCAAATAAGCATTTGCATCTGTCCGAAGCGGATTTGGAAACGCTGTTTGGGGCGGGCGCCGAATTGACGCCGTACAAAGCGCTTGTTCAGCCGGGGCAGTTCGCGGCGGAGGAAAAGGTCGATATCGTGGGCCCGAAATCCACGTTCAAAGGCATTCGCATTATCGGCCCGGTACGGGCACGTACACAGGTCGAGATTGCGATGACGGACGCGCGCGCGCTTGGCGTCAATCCGCCCGTGCGCGAGTCGGGCAAGATCGAGGGCTCCGCGGGTGTGACGCTGATTGGCCCGGCGGGCGAAATCACGATAGACGAAGGTGTGATTGTCGCGCTGCGGCACATTCATCTCTCCCCGGCGCTGGCGGCAGACGCGGGCCTGAAAGATCAGGATCTTGTCGACGTACAGACCTATGGCACGCGGCCCCTCATCTTTCAGGATGTGGTGATTCGTTCCGGGGAAGCGCATGAGCGCGAGTTCCACGTTGATACGGACGAGGCCAACGCCGCGGGGGTAGCCAACGATCAGGAAGTCGAAATTATCGGAAAAGAGAGCTAAGAACGCGTTCTGAAATCAGTTCTGACATCAGGCGCCGCAGCATTTTTTGTATTTCTTGCCGCTGCCGCAGGGACAGGGATCGTTGCGGCCGGGCGTCTTTTCCTTGTGTACGGTCCGGGATCTTCTGTATTCGGTCGCAATCTCAGCCCGGCGTTCCTCGGACAAGACCCCGTCCCATTCGGGCAGGGAATACAGATGATCCGCGTCGGCTTCATGCATGCGGTAATACAGCTTTTCCGGATCGACGCGGAGGTCGAGTTCGCTGTCCGCGGTGATCTTCTCCGGCGCGAGTTCCTCCAGAAGGCTTGTGTTCAAACCGTCGAGCCAACCCATGAAGAGGACGCGGTCGACGCCGAATCCATCCGCGAGGGACGAGAAAACGCCTTTCATCGAAAGTTCCTTATCCTTCAGCAGGATTCCGTAAAGCTTTTGTTCCGCGTCGCTGTAGTCCTTCCAAAAGGCTTGAAACGTTTCGTTTGTCTGTTTGTCGAGCAAATCCGCCCATTGTTTCGATAATGATTTTGCCATGGAATTGTCCCCCTTATTTGCTCTCTCTTTTGATTTCTTTTGCGATTCCGATCACGTCGCCGAGTACGGCGCTTGCCGTCGGGAAGGGCCCCGCGCCTTTCCCGTAAAACATCAGGTCGTCCACGGCATTGCCCTTGAGAAAGAGCGCGTTGAATTCGCCCGGTACATCCGCGAGCGGATGCTGCTTGTTCAGCATGGTGGGCTGGACGAAACAGTGAACGCCCTCGTCATCTCTGAACGCACTGGCGAGAAGCTTGATCACGCAGCCCGCTTCCTCGGCGTTCTCAATATCCGCCTTTGTGATCCCGCTGACGCCCGTCGTGGGGATGTCGTCCGGCAATACGCGTTCGCCGAATACGAGCGATACGAGGATGGAAAGCTTGTTGGCGACATCATATCCCTCCACATCGCCTGTCGGGTCCGCTTCCGCAAAGCCTTTCTCCTGCGCTTCTTTCAGCACCTCCTCGTACGAGCGGTCCTCCTCCGTCATCTTTGTGAGGATATAGTTCGTCGTCCCGTTGAGAATGCCGAGCAGTTCCGAGAATTCATTGGCGGCCAGCGCGGTGGTGATGGCGTTGATCAGGGGAATCCCGCCGCCTACGCTCGCTTCATAACGCAGCAAGGCCCCGTTTTTTTCGGCCGTTTCCGTCAATAATTCAAAATTTGCCGCCACGGCCGCTTTGTTTGCCGTCACGACGTGTTTGCCGGCTTTCAGCGCGGTGTGCATGAACGAGGAGGCCGGTTCAATGCCGCCGAGAAGCTCAATTACAATATCGATACCGGGGTCGTCAAGAATATCCCGCGGGTCTTGCGTGAACTTGCCGGGGTCGATGGCGATCCCCCGATCTCTTTCCGTGTCGATCTCGAGGATTTTCGTAATCTCAAGGTTCAGGCCGGTGGTTTTTTCGATGTGCGCTCTGTTCATTTCGAGCACTTTATACGTTCCGGTGCCGATGTTGCCAAGCCCAAGCAATCCGATGTTGATCCGTTTCAAAACAATGCCTCCGTTTCTCATAAGCGGTTTCCATAAGCGTTCTCTCTGTCAAATTATTCAAACATGATTTGGGGAGAATGTCAATGCAGCTTGTGATCATACGGCAGATGGTGTGAAAACGATTTGAACGCAGGAAATATATTTTTCCGGTTGTGCGGTATATATTTTTCCGGTTGTATGGATTTCTTTTTTCCGGTTGTTGTGATATGGTAGGGGTATCGTTTGCGATGATTCACGGATTTGCAGGAGGCTGTAAGGGCATGGAATATAAAAAAAGATTTGCGGATGATACCTTGCGGGACAGGCTTGCGGGCGCCGGCGCGGTTTTGATTGAAGGCGCGAAGGGCTGCGGGAAAACCGAAACTGCCGTTCAAGTGGCAAAGAGCGCTGCGCGCTTTGATACCGATGAAGAAATTAAATTGAAATTGGAAATCGATCCAAAGAGTACATTATCCGGTTTGGTCCCGCGATTGATCGACGAGTGGCAGGAATATCCGGGGATATGGAATTATATCCGCAGGGAAGTTGACGACAGAAAGGCGAAAGGGCAATTCATTTTGACAGGTTCGGCAAATCCGGAAGAACGTGTGCGCTTGCACTCAGGCGCCGGCCGGTTTTCTGTTTTCAAAATGCGCCCGATGTCTTTCTATGAAAAAGG
>JAITNA010000010.1 GCA_031290715.1 Eubacteriales Family XIII. Incertae Sedis bacterium
ATCCCCGCGAATTGATAGACATCCGTTTCCGAAATTGTTTTTTCGAAAGACGCGTTGTCGCCGACAGAAATTTCATCATATGTCATGGCTGCTCCTTTTGTCATGATTTATACCCGTTAGAGGTTATATTATCACAGATTTTCAATCATGACAATAGTGTCATTTTGGAAAGGCGCAAAAAAAATAAAAGGGTCTTTTCACGCCGGGGCTTTCGCGTCAATCACCTTGTGGAACCCGTGCATCACAAACCTTGCGATAGGCTGCGCGATGAGAAGCTCCACGCCGAACGAGATTGCGAAATTGCGCGGCCACTTGTAGAAGAACCCCGTGATGGGCGAAAGACTGATCCCGCCTTCCCCAATCCACGTGCCTACCACCGTGAGCAGGATGGACAGCAGAAAAACGGAGCACAGGATGTTGACTGTCACAACCGAGCGGAAACTGTCGCCATGGCTTACGACACGGTGCGTCAGCCACCCGGCGGGCTTGTAGGTCAAAAGCACAAGAGCGATGACCGCGAGCCATACGAACGGGATGACAGACAGCGTGTTCATCCACACCTCGAAGCGAAAACCCACCTCGAAGCAGGTGATCAGCGGAGCGATGATGTTCACGGACATGATTGAAATCACTCCCATGAAGAGCGGGAACTCCCGCTTGCGCCGCGGCAGTTTGTTGTGAAAATCCATTGGCCGATTCCTCCTTGTGCTGCATTTTTCTAACTAAACATCTTATCCATCAACTTCGCGAACTTGCTCTTTTTGGCGTAGGAGTCTGTTCCGATCCTGTCCGCAAGCTCCTTGATCGCCTTCTTCTGGTCGCCGCTCAGTTTCGTCGGCACCTCCAGTGTCGCCTTGACGTACAGGTCCCCGTACTTGCCGCCGCGCACCGACTTGACGCCCTTCCCTTTCAGGCGAAATACCGTGTCCGGCTGCGTCCCCGGCGGCACCTTGTAGCTGACTTTTTCCGAGAGCGTCGGAACCACGATCGTCGTCCCGAGCGCGGCCTGGTCAAACGTGATCGGGATTTCAAGCCGAAGGTCGTTTCCGATCCGCTGAAATATCTCGTGCGGCTCGACCTGCAAAACGATGTAGAGATCGCCCGCCGGGCCGCCGTTCGTCCCCGGTTCCCCCTGCCCGCGCAGAGGGATCACAGAATCGCTGTCCACACCGGCGGGGATATCGACGGACAGCGTGACCTCTTTCATGACCTTGCCCGTGCCGCCGCATTCCGGGCAGGGCGTATCGATGACCTCACCCTTGCCGCGGCAGGTCGGGCAGGGCCCGATATTCGTGAAAGCGCCGAATGGCGTATTCTGCTGTGTCTGAACCTGACCCGAACCGTGGCAGGTTTCGCAGGTATGCTTCGCCGTCCCGTCTTTCGCGCCCGTGCCGCCGCAGGACGGGCAATCCGACTGCCGTTTCAGACGGATTTTCTTTTTTGTGCCGAAAGCCGCTTCCCGAAAGGTGATCCGCATACCCTGCTGCAGATCGCGGCCTTTCCGCGGCCCGTTCTTTCGGCGCGTACCGCTGCCGCCGCCCCCGCCGCCGAAAACGCTGCCAAAGAGATCGCCGAAGATATCGCTGAAATCGCCTCCCTGATAGCTTGTCCCGCCGCCGAAACCGCTGAAACCGCCGCCCGCGCCGAAGCCGGCGTTCGGGTCGACGCCCGCGTGCCCGAACTTGTCGTACAAATCCTTCTTCTCTTTGTCGGAGAGGATGCCGTAGGCTTCATTGACCTCTTTGAACTTCTCTTCCGCGCCCTTGTCGCCGGGATTTTTGTCAGGGTGAAACTGCATGGCTTTCTTTCGGAAAGCCTTTTTGATCTCCTCCTCCGTAGCGCCCTTCTTCAGGTCCAATACTTCGTAATAATCTCTTTTGTCCGCCATTTCACCCTCAAAAACCCAGCGCTATCCATTATCCATTATCTATTATTTGTTTTCCTCTTTGTTTTCTTCTTTGTTTTCCTCGTCGTCCACGACTTCAAAGTCCGCGTCCACGACGTTTTCGCCCGCACCCGCGCCGCCGGGCCCCGGCCCCGCGCTTTCCGCGCCTGTGCCAAAGCCGTCCGCGCCCGGCGCCGAGCCGCCCGCACCGCCGCCCGGCCCGCCCGCGCCGGCCGCACCCGCTTGCGCTTGCTGATAAAGCTTCGCGCTGAGCTGATGAAATTCGCTCTCAAGCGCTTCGGATTTCGCTTTGATATCGTTGATGTTCCCGGCGTTGAGCGAGGTCTGCAAATCGTCTTTCAGCGCGGTAACGCGCCCCTTGTCGTCCTCGGACACCTGCTCGCCGAGTTCCTTCAGGGCCTTCTCCGTTTCATAGATGAGGTGTTCGGCCTGATTCTTGATCTCGATCTCATCCTTGCGCTGCTTGTCCTCCGCAGCGAACTGCTCCGCTTCCTTGACCTTCGCGCTGATCTCATCCTCGGAGAGCTTGTTCGACGAGGTGATCGTAATGCTCTGCTCCTTGCCCGTCCCGAGGTCTTTCGCCGTCACGTTGACGATGCCGTTCGCGTCGATGTCAAAACCGACCTCGATCTGCGGTATGCCCCGCGGCGCGGGCGGTATGCCCGTGAGCTGAAAACGCCCGAGCGTAATATTGCCCGCCGCCATCTCGCGCTCGCCCTGCATGACGTGAATGTCCACCGTCGGCTGATTGTCCGAAGCCGTCGAGAATACCTGGCTCTTTTTCGTCGGAATGGTCGTGTTGCGTTCGATGAGCCGCGTCGCCACACCGCCGAGCGTTTCGATCGACAGCGAAAGCGGCGTCACATCGAGCAGCAGTACGTCGTGTACCTCGCCCGTCAGCACGCCCGCCTGAATCGCCGCACCGATGGCCACGCATTCGTCCGGGTTGATCCCCTTGAACGGGTCCTTGCCCGTAATCTTCTTCACCGCTTCCTGTACGGCCGGTGTCCGCGTGGACCCGCCGACAAGGATCACCTTGCTGATGTCGCTGTTCGTCACGCCCGCGTCCGACATCGCCTTCTTCATCGGCTCGATCGTCTTTTCGACGAGGTGAGATGTGAGCTGGTCGAATTTGGCCCGCGTGATATCCAGATTGAGATGGAGCGGCCCGGCCTCGCCGACCGTGATGAAAGGCAGATTGATGTTTGTCGTCTGCTGCCCGGACAGCTCTTTCTTCGCTTTTTCAGCCGCTTCCTTCAACCGCTGCAGCGCCATGCGATCCGCCCGCAGGTCAATGCCGTTTTCTTTCGCGAAATTGTCCGCGATGTAATTCATTACCACCTCATCGAAGTCGTCGCCGCCGAGTTTGTTGTTCCCGTTTGTCGCGAGCACTTCAAAAACGCCGTCGCCGAGCTCGAGGACGGACACGTCAAACGTACCGCCGCCGAGGTCGTACACGAGAATCTTGTGATGTTCCGTTTCTTTCTCAAGCCCGTACGCGAGCGAAGCCGCCGTCGGCTCGTTGATGATGCGCTTGACCTCAAGCCCCGCGATCTTGCCGGCGTCTTTCGTCGCCTGCTTCTGGCTGTCCGCGAAATACGCGGGTACCGTGATGACCGCTTCCGTGACTTTTTCGCCGAGATAGGCCTCCGCGTCCGTCTTTAGCTTGGCGAGGATCATGGCCGAAATATCCTGCGGCGTGTACGCCTTGCCGTCGATCTCCGCCTTGTAGTCCGTGCCCATTTCCCGTTTGATGGACGCAATCGTCCGCTCCGGGTTCGTGATTGCCTGCCGTTTGGCCGTTTCGCCGACCAAGCGCTCCCCATTCTTCGCAAAGCCGACGACAGACGGCGTCGTACGGTTGCCCTCCGCGTTGGGGATGACCACCGGCTCGCCGCCCTCCAGCACCGCGACACACGAATTCGTGGTTCCCAAATCGATTCCTATGACTTTTCCCATTGTTTTATATCCTCCGTTTTTTCATTATTTTTCTATAATAATCGGCGGCCTGCCGGCCCCGTACCATAGTCTTACCTGTTCACTCCGCTACTTTTACCATCGCCGGCCGTATGACCTTTTCTTTGATGGCGTAGCCCTTTTGCAATACCGCGGAAACCTTCCCGCTTGTATACCCCTCCGATGGTTCCATAATAACCGCGTGGTGCAGATTGGGATCGAAATCCGCGCCGAGCGCCGCAATCTCGCCGACGCCGTTCTTTGAGAGTACATCCTGAAGCTGCTGATAAATCAGCTCCATCCCCTCAATGAACTTCGAGCCGGCATTCTCCGCGGCGTCCTGCGCGATCGCCCGCTCAAAATTGTCGAGTACGCTCAGCAAATCCGCCGCAAAGTCCTTTTTCCCATCCGTGTAACGCTCGAAACGTTCCTTCTCCGTCCGCTTCTTGTAATTTTGAAAATCCGCGGCCAGACGCATGTACCGGATGGATTCCTCCTCCTCCGCAGATCCGGATTCCGCGTCCGTGTCCTTCGTATCTTCCGCCGCGTCCGCGTTTTCCGCGCCATCTCCCGCGCCTTCTCCCGCGTCCGCGGGGCCGGCGCCGTTCACGCCGTCCGTTTCGCCGGCCGCGTCCTCGCCCTTTTTCCGCTTCACGTCCTCCGAAGCGTCCCTTCCCTTATTGTTCTTCGTCATATGACTCCTCATCTCCCCCTTCCAACATCTTAAAAGCGTTATCCAAATTGTCCGACATATATTCTATGACCGACGCGATCTCTCCGTACCGCATACGGGTCGGTCCGATCACGCCAAGTTTTCCGACCATATGCCCGTCTACATGATACGTAGCGGTAATGATGCTCGAGCCCTGCACAATGCGTTCCTGATTCTCGCTGCCGATCGTGATCGCAAGCCCCTCGCCGCGCCCTTTCAGCGCGTTCGTGAGCGCTTCCCGATCGTCAACCATCTCAAGAAAACTGCGCGCGTGTTCAATGCTGTTGTATTCGGGATGCGCGAAAATCCGCGTCATGCCCTGCAAAAACAGACTGATATCCCGCATATCCTCCAGCGTCGCGAACGAAGTGAGATTCGTCATCTCGCTCAACAGTTCCGACGCGCGGCGCACCGTCTTTTCCAACTCCGCCAGATTTGCCGTCAGCGCCTTTCGGATCCGCGCCTTCTCCGCCCGATCCAATTCATAGCGATCCATCAATCTGTTGACATACAGCCGGTACGCCTTGTCCGAGGGTACGCGCCCCGAAGACGTATGGGGATGATACAGGTATCCCATCTCCTCCAGATCCGCCATCTCATTGCGGATCGTCGCCGGGCTGATACTCATATCCAGCTTGCGCGACAAGGTTCTCGA
>JAITNA010000021.1 GCA_031290715.1 Eubacteriales Family XIII. Incertae Sedis bacterium
ATGCGGGATTTTATTTTATTGGCGTTCAGTTTGATATTCGCAAAAAAGTGTGATCTATTTGCGGATTCGGTAGGGATCGCTGCCTTCCTCCGTCAGCTTGCCCCAGAGTTCATCCCGCAGAAAATCCGGGTAGATATGATCGATTTCCCGCACTTCCTCCTTGGAGAAAAACCCGATATCTTCCAATACCTGTTCCTCCCCAAGCTCGGGGTCGCCGCCAAGCTCCGGTTTCCCGCCGATGACGCCGCCGAGGAAAAAGTTGACGAAACGCTGTCCGCGCTTCTCCGAAACCTCCTCCACATGCCAAAGCAGACGCCCGATATGAATGATCAGGCCCGTTTCCTCCATCACCTCGCGGATCGCGGCGTCCCGCGACGTTTCCCCCGCTTCGACCTGCCCGCCCGGCAGCATCCATATATCCTGCTCCTCATGGCGCTGCCGCACAAGCAGCACCCGCCCCTGTTCATCGGGAATGGCGACTCTGACACCTCCTGACCACATAAAGCACCTCCTTTACTTTCCGAACACCGCTTCCAACGCGCGCCGGACGGCTTCCTCCGCGGGGATTTCCTCGCGCTCACGCTCATTTCTGGGCTTGTACTCGACCACACCTTCGCCCGCGCGCTTGCCGACGGTGATCCGAAGCGGGATCCCGATCATGTCCGCGTCCTTGAACTTCACGCCCGGCCGCTCGTCGCGGTCGTCGAGCAGGACCTCCGCGCCCGCCGCGAGAAGCTGCGTATAAATCTCCTCCGCGAGCCGCGCCGCCGTTTCATCCCCGCTTTTCACGGGGCAGACAATCACCTGATACGGCGCGAGCGCCATCGGCCACAAAATGCCGTCGCCGTCGTGGTATTGCTCCACGACCGCCGCCATCGTCCGCGTGACGCCGATGCCGTAAGACCCCATCACGACAGGATGTTCCTCTTGGTTTTCGTCGCGATAACGCGCGCTCATCGAGCCGCTGTATTTTGTGCCGAGTTTGAACAGCTGCCCCACCTCGATGCCGCGCCCCTCGGCGAGCGGGCTCCCGCAAAGCGGGCAGGGATCGCCCCCCCCCGCAAGTTTCAGATCGACGATCAGATCCGCTTCAAAATCCCGCCCGTAGTTGACATTCTTCATATGATAGCCCTCGCGAAGGGCGCCCGCGCAGAGATTGCGCAGACCGGGCAATTCGCTGTCGGCGACGACGCGGCAATCGCGCAAACCGACAGGCCCCGTGAAGCCGCCGACGCTGCCCGTCCGCGCGCCCATCGCCGCTTCGTCCGCAAAACGAATCCGATGTTCCGGCACGCCGAGGGCGTTGTACAGCTTCGTTTCGTTGAGCGTGCGGTCGCCGCGCACAAAGGCGGCGACATACTCAACAGGATTGCCGTCCTCGCCCAGAACCTCAAACAGCAGGGCTTTCATCGTCCGTTCTTTCGGAATCCCGAGAAAAGCCGCGACCGACTCGATCGTTTTGCAGTCCGGCGTATAGACCTCTTCGCGCGGGAGCAGATCCTCCCGCGAAGCCGGGGCGTCCACGCCCGGCGCCTGCTCGGACGTCGCCGCAAAACCGCAGCCGCAGTGGAGAATGTCGCTCTCCCCCGCTTCCGCAAGCGCCGTGAACTCCTGCGAGCCGCTGCCGCCCATCGCGCCGCTGTCCGCGTCGACCACCACATAGTCGAGCCCGCAGCGGTCGAAAATCCGGCGGTACGCTTCGTACATGACGCGGTAGCTCTCGTCCAGGCCCGCGGCGTCGCGGTCAAAGGAATACGCGTCCTTCATGATGAATTCCCGGCTGCGCATGAGCCCGAAGCGCGGACGCGCTTCGTCGCGGTACTTCATCTGAATCTGATACAGGTTCATCGGCAGCTGCCGGTAGCTGCTGACCTCGTTTCGCACGATGTCCGTAAAGACCTCCTCGTGCGTGGGCCCAAGGCAAAAATCCCGGCCGTGCCGGTCCTTGATCCGCCACATCTCGGGGCCCATCGCGGCCCAGCGGCCCGACTCGATCCAAAGCTCGGCCGGCTGAATCGCCGACATATGGATTTCCTGCGCGCCGGCCGCGTCCATTTCCTCGCGCACGATCTGCTCGAGCTTCCGCAGCGTGCGGTAGCCGAGCGGCATGAAGCCGTACACGCCGCTGACCAATTTGCGGATCATCCCGGCGCGAAGCAGCCAGATGTGACTGGCGACCTCCGCTTCCCCCGGCACCTCCCGCAGCGTATTGATATGCATTTTCGACAATCTCATTCCCGTTCCCTCAAACCATTCCCGCGCATCCAAAAAGTTTCTTTCTATTTAGTATAATATAATAATACCACGGCTTCGGCCGCAATGCCCTCTTCCCTGCCGGTAAAGCCCAATCTTTCCGTCGTCGTCGCCTTGACGGAGATTTTTTCCGGCGCCGTCCCGAGGGCCGCGGCGATCGACCGCTCCGCCGCGCTTCGGTAGGGCGCCATGCGCGGCGCTTCGCAGATGAGCGTCAGATCCGCGTTGGCAAGCGCAAAGCCCCGCTCCCGCAGGAGCGCCGCAACTTCGCCGAGCAGCAGCATACCGGAAACCCCGCGATACCGCTCGTCCGTATCGGGAAAGCGCTGCCCGATATCCCCGAGCCCCATCGCCCCGAGGAGGGCATCCATCAGGGCGTGCGTGAGG
Organism: Eubacteriales Family XIII. Incertae Sedis bacterium; assembly: GCA_031290715.1. Classification (GTDB taxonomy): domain Bacteria; phylum Bacillota; class Clostridia; order Peptostreptococcales; family Anaerovoracaceae; genus JAITNA01. The sequence continues at coordinate 2,641 of JAITNA010000021.1, forward strand.
ACGTCCGCGTCCGAATGCCCGATCAGGCCTTTCGGAAAGGGGATTTCCACCCCGCCGAGGATGAGCTTCCGGCCTTCCGCAAAACGATGTACGTCAAAGCCCATGCCGACGCGAAAAGGCGGCATAGCCTTTTCCCGCGGCGGATTCATATCGGCCGCCAAGGTGATCTTCCTGTTGGCTTCGTCCCCTTCCGTCAATTCCACGCGGCCGCCATAGCGAAGTACCGGCATGCCGTCGTCCGTGACACAGAGCCCGTCCGCGGCGGCTTTCCGGTGCGCTTCGCGAATCAGGCCAAGGTCAAAGCCCTGCGGCGTCTGCGCGGAGGAAAGCGCTTCCCGGTCTATCGCCTTGCCGGATTGATAGATCGTATCCCGCACAGGCACGACCGGCACAGCCGCCCCGTGCAGATGGGCCGCTTCGAGCACGCGGCCGATGAGCGGCTGCGTCACACACGGCCGCGCCGCGTCATGGATGAGCACAAGGCCGTCCCGCGCGCTGATCGCGGCGAGCCCCGCGCGGACAGAAGCCGCCCGGTCGGCGCCCCCCGCGCAGACGCGGCAGGGCTGCGCGCGCAGGAGGGTTTTCGCGTCGTCCATCCGGTCCTCCGGGACGACGACGACGATTTCATCGAACACCCCCATGGCCGAAAATGGCCGGACGGCGCGGACAAGCATGCTTTCGCCGTCCATGTCGAGAAACTGTTTGGGGATCTCCGACCCGAATCGGCTTCCGGCGCCGCCCGCGGCGATGATTACAGCCGCGTTCCTGCCTTTGTACATATACCCGCTCCTATTTGAGCCGGGCGAAAATCATACGGCCCGCGGACGTCTGAAGGACACTCGTCACATTCACGGCGACCGTCTTTCCGATCTGCTTGCGCCCGTCCTCCACCACAATCATCGTCCCGTCGTCCAAATAGGCCACCGCCTGGCTCTGCTCTTTGCCCTCTTTCACGAGGAACAGCGTCATTTCCTCCCCCGGCAGAACGACCGGTTTGAGGTTGTTGGCCAATTCGTTGATATTCAGGACGCTGACGCCCTGAATCATGGCCACCTTGTTGAGGTTGAAATCGTTCGTAACGACCTTGCCCTTCATATTCTGCGCCAATTTGAGCAGCTTGACATCGACCTCGGGGATTTCCTCGAGGCTCTTTTCGCCCGCCGTGGCGTAGATTTCTATGCCGAAATCATTCTGTATCTTGTGGAGAATGTCGAGCCCCCGCCGCCCGCGGTTGCGTTTGAGATTGTCGGAGGAATCGGCAATATGCCGCAGCTCCACCAATACAAAATCGGGGATGATGATCTTCCCCTCGAGAAATCCCGTTTTCAGGATGTCCGCGATCCGGCCGTCTATGATCACGCTCGTATCGAGGATTTTTGACGTTGACTGGCTGTTTTTCGCGGCGCGCGCCGGCGTCCCGCCGCGTCCCGCCATGATATCCTTGCGCGTGTTGGCGGCCAGCGCAATCACATCCTTGCCTTTCCTCGTGCCGATCACGACGCCGAGCCAGATAAAGATGATGTACACCGCCACCGTGATGATCACACTGGCGTAAGAATTTTCAAACATCCGCGCGACAGGGCTGATCAGATAGGCGATGATCAAGCCGATCACAAGCCCCGCGACGCCCGCAATCAAATCCTGCGCGGACAAATGCCGGATTTCCCTTTCAATATTCCCCGCAAACTTGGAACTGAGTTTTGTCAACGCGGGCGTCAGTAAAAAAAGCAGGACTGCGATAATAATTCCGCCGGCGACGGTCATGACGTCAAGCCGCGTGCCGGAAATGCCGCCGAGGAAGCCGAGCAATTTCGTTTCAGCCGAAATATGCCGAAGCAACATAAAAATACCTACGCCAATTCCAAAACCAAGAACGGTAATAGCGCCTCTTATTAAGTTTTTTAACATCTGCTTGGAATCACCCCTTTTCTCCGGCGGCGCAATTCATTCATTACATCCTATGACATCACTGACTGCTCGATCAGCACATCGAGTTCAGCCGCGCATTTTCCTGATACAAGCACCAGCTCGCTGATCAAAATCTGCTTTGCGTTGGACAGCATTTTTTTCTCTCCGGTGGACAGCCGCTTCTCGCGGTCCACGCGCATCAAGTCCCGAACGACCTCCGCAACATGCGTGATCGTGCCCGTTTTGAGCTTCTCCATATTGTCGCGGTAACGTCTGTTCCAGATTTTGGCCATCTCCGTCGATGCTCCCTTGAGCGTTTCGCTGACGTGATCCACCTCGGACTTCGGGATCACACCGCGGACGCCAACGGTTTCGGTCTTGTTGCAGGGGATCATGATACGAATCTCGTTTTGCGGGATGAGCAGCACGTAATATTTGCATTTTTCACCCATGAGATTTCTCTCTTCAATCGCTTCGATTGTACCGGCCCCATGCATCGGATAGACGATTTTTTCACCAATGGCAAACATATTTCCTCCGTTCCCGCACGCACTCATTTCTGAACCATTATACCACTTTCCGGGCGAATATGCTATTATTACTGTTGACGATAACGCGTGGAGGAATCATATGATACAGAAACTGCTTGTGGTGGACGATGAACAACGGATTCGCGAAGTGATCCGCGAATACGCCGAATTCAACGGATATGAGGTCACGGAAGCCGTAGACGGGATGGACGCGGTCAAGCTTTGCCGCGAGGAAGATTTTGACATCATCATCATGGATGTGATGATGCCGCGCCTTGACGGCTTTTCCGCTGTCAAGGAAATCAAAAAATCCAAGGACATCCCCGTCATTATGCTCTCGGCCCGGGACGAGGAATACGACAAGCTCTTTGCCTTCGAGGTCGGCGTCGATGATTACATGGTCAAGCCCTTCAGCCCCAAGGAGCTCATCGCGCGCGTCGGCGTTGTGCTCAGCCGCGTCGCCCCGCAGGAAAATCCGGAGGAACGGATTGTGTTCGACGGCCTGATCATCAACCTGCCGGCCCGGGAAGTGACCGTCGACGGGGAAAAGGTCGATCTGACGCCGAAGGAATACGAGCTTCTCGTCTATCTTGTGCAAAACAAGAATATCGCGCTCTCGCGGGACGTGCTGCTTTCCGACATTTGGGGCTATGATTTCGGCGATGTGCGCACCATCGACACCCATGTGAAAAATCTGCGGAATACACTTGGCCCTTATCGTAACAAGATCGTTACCCTGCGGGGAGTGGGCTACAAATTTGAAGGCTAATCCCTTTCGGCGCATCGGCAGCCTGCTCAAACTCGATTTCGGGAGCCTGAGATTCCGGCTCTGGATTTATTTCGGCCTGTTTGCTTTCGTACTCCTGATCATGCTTTGGATTCTTCAGGTCATTTTCCTCAACTACAACTACGAGGACATGAAATACGGGGAAACGACACGGATCGCGCGGCAAATCGAAAACCGCTTCCTTTCGGAAACAATGACCGCGGAAACGCGCGATTACATCAACCGCACCTGCCGCGAAAATGAACTGTACATCCAGATTGAAACGGAGAGCGGCGTCAAAAAATTCATTCCCAACACCGATACCGATACGCCGAGCGCGCCGACGACAGACGCTTCCGGCAACGAGATTGAAGAGCTGCCCACCGAAGAGCTGCCGCGCTCTTTCTACCCTTCCGTCTATCGCGCGGAGATTGACAACATCAAAGCGGAGCTGCTCGCCAGCGGGGGTGCGAGCTACAGCAAACAAACCATCGAACCCGAAACAGAGCAAAAGACGCTCGAGTACGCCGCCTATTTGCTCACGCCCGAAGCGGGGAAAAGCCCGGAGGAAGTCAGCGGCGGCGACGTCAATATCGCGGTACCCGACGTGATTCCCGATACGGGCGAAACCCCCGCCGTAGCGCCGCCCGAGAAAGAAAGCGCCATTGCGGAGGACGGCGCGGCGGCGGCGGACGCCCTTGCGGGCGGCGGGAACGAAAGCGGCGAAGCGGCGGAAGAAGCCGCGCCCGACCGTTTGATCCTGTTCATATTTTCCCCGCTCTACCCGATGGGCTCCACGATTCAGATTCTGACCGGCCAGCTGATCTATGTCACCATCATCGCCTTGCTGCTTTCGGTGCTGCTCGGCTTCTATCTGTCCCGCATGATCACACATCCGCTGTCGCAAATCGCAAAGCGGGCGGAGGAACTCGCGGCCGGAAACTTCGGGATCAATTTTGAAGGCGCGCATTATTCAGAGATCATCCGGCTTGCGGATACGCTCAGCTATACCTCCGCGGAGCTGGCCCAAACCCGCACGATGCAGCGCGATATCATCGCGAATGTCAGCCACGACCTCAAAACGCCGCTGACGATGATCCGTTCCTACGCGGAGATGATCAACGACCTCTCGGGGGACGACCCGGAGAAGCGCGCGGCACATTTGCAGGTCATCATGAATGAAACGGACCGCTTGAACGCGATGATTACGGAGCTGCTCGACATCTCCAAGCTGCAGTCCGGCGAAAAACCGCTGAACCTCACCAATTTCTCGATGAAGGAGCTCACCGAAACCACCATCGCGTCCTACTCCGCTTTTGTGGAACAGGACGGCTACAAGCTCGTGTTCATCAGCATGGGCGAGGGGGTTGTGCGCGCCGACGAAACGAGAATCAAACAGGTACTCGACAATCTGATCAGCAACGCGCTCAAATACGGCGGCAAGGACAGGACGGTTGAGCTGCGCATGTTTGAGAAGAACGATTTTGTGCGCTGCGAGGTGACGGATCACGGCATCGGCATCTCGAAGCGGGAGCTCAAGCACATCTGGGAGCGTTATTATCAATCGAGCGCCCACTACCGGCGTTCGGACAGCACCGGCCTTGGGCTGTCCATCGTCAAAGAGATTTTGAGCCTGCACCACGCGCGTTTCGGCGTCGAAAGCATGCCGCGCAAAGGGTCTACGTTTTGGTTTGAAATCCCGACGAGCGAAACCTACGAAACCCTGCTCGAAACATCGAACGACCTGCCGGAGCCGATCACGGGCGACGGTCTGGACGGATAGAGAAGCGGAAGCCTAAGGAGCGATATGGCGGGAAAGAAAGATACGATCTTCGTCTGCGCGGAATGCGGATATGAAAGCCCCAAGTGGATGGGGCAGTGTATCTGCGGGGCATGGAACAGCTTTTATGAGGAACGCGCGCAGGCCCGGTCGAAAGCCGGCGCGGGGAAAGCGTCCGGCGGCGGCACTGTGCGGCGCGGCGGCGCGGACGGCGCTTTTTCCGGGCCGGGACGCCCTGTCCCGCTCCGCACGGTCGCTTCGGGCCAAGCGGATCGTATCGACACAAACATCGGGGAGCTCAACCGCGTCCTCGGCGGCGGCATCGCAAAGGGGACGCTCACCCTCATCGCGGGCGAACCCGGCATCGGAAAATCGACACTCATCCTTCAGGCGGCGATCGGGCTCGCGCGGCAGGAGCTGACGGTACTCTACGTTTCGGGCGAAGAATCCGGCGAGCAAATCCGCATGCGCGCCGACCGCGTCACCAACGACATCCCGGGCCGCGTCCTCATGCTCGCCGAAACGAACATCGACGCCATCGCGGACACGGTAGCGGAGCTCCATCCTGATTTTCTCATCATTGATTCCATTCAGACGATGTATACGGACGAGATTACTTCCGCGGCGGGGGGCGTGTCGCAGATTCGCGTCTGTACAGACGTCCTGATGCACATCGGAAAACAGCGCGGCATTCCCGTATTCATCGTCGCGCATATCACAAAAGCCGGCGAACTCGCGGGGCCGAAAATCATCGAGCACCTTGTCGATTGCGTGCTTTCGTTCTCGGGCGACAAGAGCCGGGACCTGCGCCTTTTGACCGCAAGCAAAAACCGTTTCGGGACGACGAGCGAAATCGGGGCCTTTGAAATGCGCGAAAACGGCCTTGCGGAAATCACGGATTTGTCGGGCGCTCTGCTCGACGGATTCAGCGGGCAGACGGAAGGGACGATTGCCACCGCCGCCTACGAAGGGACAAGGCCCCTGCTTATGGAGCTGCAAGCGCTCACGGCGCATACAAACGCGGGCTTTCCGGCGCGTACCTCCCTCGGCGCGGACCGCGCGCGGCTCGGCATGATCCTTGCCGTACTCGAAAAGAAAGCCGGACTCAACCTCTCCTCCTTCGATGTCTATGTCAATGTGGTAGGCGGGGTTCGTCCGGAGGGGACGTCTATCGATCTTGCGGCAGCCCTCGCCGTCTGGTCCTCGGCCAAAGGGATTGCCATTCCCGCCGGGACGATCGCCATCGGGGAGATCGGTTTGGCCGGAGAAATCCGGGGCGTCCGGCACGCGGACCGCATCGCCGCCGAAGCGGTGAAGCTCGGATTCACGCGCCTGATTCTGCCCGAGAAAAACATCAAAATGAAAACCCCGCAAGGCTTGCGGCTTTGCGGGGCGGCGACGCTGCAGGAAGCCATCGCCGCGCTCCTTT
>JAITNA010000105.1 GCA_031290715.1 Eubacteriales Family XIII. Incertae Sedis bacterium
CAAAATGCGCGAGTTTTTCCATAAACCACGGGTTTTGCATGGTCATCGGCCCGCGTTCCCCCGCCGTCAGGGAATTGGTATTGTCCGCAACCGGAGCGCCTACCTCATTTGTCAGCTTCCTGCCCTTTATCTCATCTTTGCTCATAAACCCACCTCCGAAAACAATCCTTTTGGAATCACAACGGCGCTCCGCAGACCTCCCCGCGAACCGGCTAACAACATCCAACTCTCCGCAACAAATTTCAATACTATCATTGTACCGTGAAATGCGCAATTTATTTCTTTATAGATCCTCAGCTTCCGCGGCGCCCTTTGCTATGGCTACGCCTACGTATGGCCCTGTCGCGTCCGCGGGCAGGGTGAACGGCGGATCGTAGATTTCCCGAAGCATCGCAGTGATCTTCGTATCGTCGGCCGCCACATAGAACGACAGACCGCCGATCATCTCGGGCACGCCGGGCAGCATGAACGCCTGGACATTGTCCGAATTCATGCCGTTTGCTTCCGAAGCGACGTAGAGGATGGACCGCAGCGTGAGGTCGGAGTCGACGTTCTCTACAATAGATTTGGCGAGTGCGGGCAAGGTGTTCAGATTGAGCGCCTGTTTGATCGCGGCTTTCATGAATTCCTGCTGCGCGGCGACCCTGCCGAGATCGCCGTCGTAATACCCCTTGCGATAACGCAGATACTGCACCGAATGCGCACCGTCAAGAATCTGCTCGCCGGCCTGAAGGTCGATCAGCAAATTTTCAAGCGGAGCGGAATAATACATGCGCTTCGGGACATTGAACGGGACGCCGCCCATCGAATCGACGATGTGCGCCACACCGTCGTAGGACGCGACCGCGTAGTAATTGATCGGAATCCCGCAGAGCACATCGCTGACCGCTTCCGCCGATGCTTCGGGGCCGTTTTGGAATACCGAGTTGATCTTGAGATAACTGGAGCTGTACCCCGCGCGGGCATAGTAGGTGTCGCGCGGAACGGAGATGATGGCGACGCTTTTCGCCTCGGGGTCGAAACTGAAAAGCATGATGGTATCGGACAGTTTTTCCGCGGTATTGCCGAGAACGAGTACATTGACGCGTTTTGAATCCTTGAACTCGGCCGCGAACATCCCTGTGCCGGGCACGAGGATGCTGATGTTTTCCGGCGTCGTCGGCCGCACAATCTCCTCGTCGCCGCCGCTTCCGCTTCCGCTGCTGCCGTCGCCTTTGTTCAGGATCGGCGCATCGAGAAGCTTGTTGACATAGATGACGCCCGCCGTGCCGCCCACCAGCGCGATGATAAACACAAGCACAAATACCTTGATAAAGAGCTTCGAGTTGAATCCCTTTTTCTTTTTCGTTGTTTCCGATATATCTGACATACTCATATCCTTGTCCTCATTATTATCCATCTTTTTCCCCCGTTTCCGCATCCTGCTCCGCGGTCATACTGTAGATCTGCCGCATCATTTCCGCTGTCGCCGCCCGGTCGGAAACATAGTAGGAAGCGCCGTTCATCATGTTCGGGACGCCGGGAATCGTCCACGCGGCAAAGCTCTCCGCGCTCATGCCGGCGGCTTCGCTGCCGATCCGCACGGCCATGCGCGGCGTGATGTCCGATGTCACTTCTTTGGCCGCCGCGGCCGCCACCTTCGGGAAGCCGAAGCCGACGCTTTGCTTGAACGCTTCTTTCAGAAACTCCTGCTGCGCGTTCACGCGGCCGAGGTCCGCCGTCGGATAGCCCGAGCGAAACCGCAGGTACTGTACGGCATGCGCGCCGTCGAGAACCTGCGGGCCCGCCGTCAAATGAATGTACAGATTTTGGGCCGGGTCCTCGTAATTCATATCCATCGGGACATTCATCTCGATGCCGCCCATCGCGTCCACCACATGGGCGACGCCCTCATCCGTGATCTGCGCGTAGAAATGAATCGGCACGCCGCCGAGCACATTGCTGACCGCCTGCGCGCACCCTTGAAAACCCTCCGTTTCATAGACGGAATTGATCTTTTGATAGGCCGCGCCGGGGAAATTCGGGCGCTCGTAGTAGGTATCCCGCGGCACCGATATCTCATCCACCCGTTTCAGCTCCGTGTCGAAACTGAATACCATCATGGTGTCCGACAGCCCGCTGTTCGTGCCGAGAAAGAGGATGTTGACACGTTTGGAATCCGGAAATTCCCTTGAAAAATCGCTGTCCCCCCCGGCGATCGGCGTGATATCGTCCATGATATCCCCGCCGACGAGCCCGAGCAGGCCGTATTTCTCGATCAACACCTTCCCGCCGGCCAATACCAACGCGAGAACCACTACGATAATAAGGAATTTCCCGATGCCGAAGCCTTTTTTCTTTTTTCTTTTTTCTTCTATCCTCGCCATAATCCGCCTTTTTGCCCGTGGCCCCTATTTGCTGTAATCAAAAAATCCCGCGCCGGTTTTCCGCCCGAGCTTGCCGCCGCGCACCATCTTCCGAAGCAGCGGGTGCGGCCGGTATTTGGAGTCGCCGGTTTCCGTGAACAGCGTTTCCATGATGGCAAGGCATACGTCAAGCCCGACGAGGTCGCCGAGCGCAAGCGGCCCCATGGGATGGTTCGCGCCGAGCTTCATCGCTTCGTCGATATCCTCCGCGGACGCCACGCCGTCGGCGTAGATGCCGATCCCCTCGTTGATCATGGGGACCAGAATCCGGTTGACGACAAATCCGGGGGCTTCTTCCACCTTGACGGGCGTTTTGCCGATCTGTTTCGCCGCTTCGATCACGGCCGACTCCGTTTCCGCCGATGTTTGAAGGCCTTTAATAATTTCGACCAATTTCATCACAGGAGCGGGATTGAAGAAGTGCATGCCGACGACTTTTTCGGGACGCCCCGTTGCGTTTGAAATCTCCGTGACGGAAAACGCGGAAGTGTTGGACGCGAGAATCGTATCCGGCCCCGTCAGCTTGTCGAGGTCCGCAAATAAGGTCTTTTTGACCTCAAGGTTTTCATAGATGGCCTCGATAATCAAATCCGCGTCCGCGACGACGTCCAACTTCGGGCTATGGGAAATCCGTCCCAAAACGGCCGTTTTTTCATCCGCGGAAATCCGCTCTTTTTCCGCAAGTTTTGTGAGGTTCTTCTCAATCAGCGCATAGCCCTTCTCAATAGCCGGTTCAAAAGCGTCCGTAAAAGCGACCTCAAACCCGCCTTGCGCGATCACCTGAATGATCCCCGCGCCCATCGTTCCTGCGCCAATCACACCAACTTTCTTCATATCGTCCTCCTTTGCACATAGCAACATCTGTCATAAATATCATAGGAACAAAAATTATATCACAATTTCACAGCCGTCCGCAAATTTACCGGCCCGCGCCGCCCGCGCCCGCCAGATATTCCAGCATACCTTTTTTGTAAGCTTCGACCCCGGGCTGATTGAACGGATCCACCCCCATGAGCAGCCCGGTCAGCGCACAGGTCAATTCAAAGACGTAGACGAGCTGGCCGAAGCACCACGCGCTGTTTTTCGGGATGTATACGCGGATCACAGGCACGCCGACAGCCCGGTGCGCACAGGTCATGCCTTCGAGCACCGCGCGGTTGAATTCATGATACGTCCGCCCCGCGTAATCGCCCGCATCGGGGCCTGTTATTGTAATGTCCTCCGTCGGCTCCTCCACGAAAAGCAGGGTTTCATAGAATATCTGCTTGCCGTCCTGAAAGAATTGCCCGAGCGAGTGCAGATCGCGGCTGATGCCCACGCCGACCGGAAACGCCCCGCGGCCGTCCTTGCCCTCGCTCTCGCCGAAAAGCTGCAGCGACCAAGAAACGAAGTCCTCGACGGACGGGTCGAAAAACGCGAACGTTTCAACATCCTTCCGGCTTTCGAGCGCCGCGCGCACACAGGCCAGCGTTTTGGCGGCTTCGGTCAAATCGTCCCGCTCCGCCGACGCCGCGCCCGCGAGAATCTGCCGGATGTCTATGCCCGCGGCGGCCAAGGGAAGCAGCCCGACAGGGGTCAGGACGGAATAGCGCCCGCCGATGTCGGCCGGGAGCGCAAAACTTGTATAGCCGTTCGCATCCGCTTCGGCCTTGAGTTTGCCGGACGCCGCGTCCGTGATCGCGTAGATACGGCTCAGCGCCCGCTCGCGGCCGTACTTCTCCGTGAGCAGCTGTTTCAGCGCGAGGAAAGCGACGCTCGGTTCGAGCGTCCCCCCGGACTTGCTGATGACGAGCAGACAGATATCCCCGCCCTTGATCCGCTCGATCAATTTCCGGTGGTATGTCCCGCTGACGTTGAAGCCCGCGAAAACGACCTCCGGCCATTCGCCGGGCTGTTTCGAGTCGGCCCGGTCGATGAACGAAAGCGCGGCTTTCGCGCCGAGGTACGAACCCCCGATACCGATCACGACCAAATACGCGCAGCGCCCCGCAATCTCCCGCGCGGTTTTCTCGATACGCGACAGCGTTTCCTCCGGGATATTTGCCGCGTAGTCCACCCATCCCGTAAAGGGAAGCTTTTTTTCATACAGCACGTCTTTCAGGGCGTCCGCTTTCGCGCCGAGGCCTTTCGCTTCTGTGAGAATATCCTCGTCCATTTCATAGGCGATCCGTACTTTATCCATGTATCTCTCCTTTCACACGACTCGGGTTCCAGTGTACACTTTATTTCTGAACATAACCTTTATTCATTTTCGATTTTCACGCCGCGGACGGTCGGACCGGATCCCGGTTTTTTGTAAATCGGAAATACGCGGTGCAAGAAGGCGACGACTGCGGCATCGTCCATTTCATCCGCTTCCTCCGCACTCGGATACCGCAATTCAGACCGCTGCGGCCGCTTCGCCCCGGCCCCGGCTCCGGCTCTGTCCTTGTCCGCGGCAAGCCAAATCCGGTCCGACACCTCGGCGCCGAGCTCCTCCGGCTCTTGCTCGTCCCGTTCAAAAAGCCGTTCCCCGGGCCGGAGCTGCGTGACGACAATATCGATATCCTCATAGGGGACGGCGCCGGACAGCTTCACCATCGTTTCGGCCAATTCCCAAATCCCCATCGGCTCGCCGGGACCGAGGACAAGCGTTTCGCCGCCCTCCGCTCCGGCACCCGCTTGCACGGTCAAAATCGCCGCTTCTTCGGCGCTGATGAAATACCGGACGATATCCTTATCCATGACCGTTACCGGCCCGCCCTTTTCGATCTGGCGCTTGAATATCGAAACGACATTCCCGCGGCCTTCGATCAAATTGGAGAAACGAACCGCGGTATAGCGCGTATTCGATTGGCTGTTTTTGTCGAGCGCGTACATCTCCGCAAGGCGCTTGCACGCCGACGCGACGCCTGTCGGATCCGCGGCCTTGACAGTCGATATCAGCACGAATTTTTCGGCCGCAAATTCATCCGCGAGGTCCGCGGTATGTTTCAGCCCGATCACGTTCGTCAGGAAAGCTTCCCGCGGATTCATCTGAATGAGCGGGATTTGTTTCAGCTCCGCGGCATGAAAGACCAAATGCGGCCGAAACGCGAAAAACACCTTGCGCATTGTTTCCCTGTCCCGCACGGAAGCGATCACGGTCCGAAACTCCGTATCGCCGTTCAGAATGCCCGCCGCTTCGGTTTCGGACGCGAGCAGCGCCAGATCGTCCTCTGAGATGTCGAGGACAATAAGCCTGCGCGGCTTGTACCGTATAATTTGCCGGCACAGCTCCGCGCCGAACACCCCCGCGCCCCCCGTGACAAGCACCACCTTGCCCCGAATCTGCTCCCCGATCTCCTTGTGGCCCACCTGGGGCCTGTCCCGCCCGAGCAGATCGGACACATCCGGTCTGCGCAGGTCGGCCAAAGACGCGGGCGGCGCGTCTTTGGTGCGGCTTTGCCGAAGCGGAAGCATTTTGACGCCGCTGCGCGTTTTGACGCATTCCTTCAGAATCGCCGCCGTATGACGCCGTCCGACCGTCGGCTTCGCAAGAATGATTTCGTCGATGGCGCGGCGCCGCGCAAGCAAGCGGATGTCGCCCCGGCCGCCGGCAATGACGATGCCGAGCAGCGCCCCGCCCTCATGATTCTTGTCGTCGTCCACAATGAGCTCGGGCCGCAAGCCCGCGTATTCGTTTTGCTGCATTTCCTCGATCAAATCGGCGGCCGCGCGGCTTGAGCCGATAATCATCACCCGCTTGATGTTTCTTTTTGCCCGTCCCGTGCGCCGGCGCACAGCCCGCCCGGTCCCCGCCGTCCCGCCCGCCGCCTTCTCCGCCGCCCTTTCCGCTTCCGCGCGGCTCCGCGTCATGACACGAAGATAAGACAGCCGTGAAGCAAAAACGATCAGGACGTCGAAGATAAAGGAAAACAAAATGACGCCCGGATTGAGCGCCGGGTCTATCCCCGCGAATACCGCTGCCGTGACGGAAGCAAACGTGCCTGCCGCGAGCGCGAGAACCACGCGTTTGTAATCCTGAAAATCGGCGTACTCAAAAAGAATGCGATATACGGAAAAAACAAAGAGCGACAGGAGTTTGACGCCGATCAGAATAAGGGAGCCCGCAGGAAAATTGTCCGCGTACTGCGCCGCCGCAAAAGCGATCGTCGCTTTGCCCGCGCCGGCCGTTTCGACGACAAGATACGCCAACAAATAAGAAGCGTTGAACGCGATGATATCCGCAATGATAAAAAAGGCAACCCGTATGTTTTTTTTTGTCAATGACACGCCTCGCTCCGCAGCGCTGCCGCCGCGGAACCAAAGACTGCGCAGGGCACAAAACTATCTGCCGCTCGGATAGCGGCATTTAGCTGCGGTAGTAATAACGTTATTGTATTGCCGAAATCCTCACCGCTTCAACGAAAACCCCGAAATGTCATGCAATTGTATTATTATTGCCCCTGTATCAATACCGGCTCCCTCCGATGAACTCCCGCAGCACCGATTCCGGCGGGATTCCGCTTTCATCCTCCATCGGCGTGAAAAAGCGCAGGAAATAGAGCAGCCATTTTGCGTATCCGTATTCCGCTTCCTCCGGGCCGATCTCCTCGAGAAGCGGCTCAATGTATTTGCGCAGGACGGACAGCTCATAGACAAGCGACGAATTGAACACCGCGTCGGCTTCCACATTGAACGGGAAAATATTGACCGACTCGGCCGCACGGACCTTGGGCCAGACGCTGATGGTTTTCTGCAGGGAATAGCCCCGCGTGCGGTAGTCCCGGAGCATGCGCCGGATAAGGCGCACATCCGTGGAGGGAATGCGGTTGTGATCGTCGATGTTCAGCTGCGTGAGCGGGCTGATGTAAATCTTGAATTTTTCCCCGTCGTCAACGCCCTTGCTCATCTTGCGGTTGAGCGCGTGAATCCCCTCGATTACGACAATCTCGTTCACTCCCAATCGCGTCTTGCGTTCCCCGAAAACCTTCTTGCCCTCGATGAAATCAAAGCGGGGCAGATCGACCTCCGCGCCCGCGAGCAGCTCGTTGATATCGCGGGTAAAGAGTGCGACGTCCACGGCGTCAAGGCCCTCGAAATTGTATTCGCCCTTTTCGTCCTTCGGCGCCTGATCGCGCTCCACGAAATAGTCGTCCGTACCGAGGTACAGGGCCTTCTTTTCAAAACGGGAAAGCGCGTCGATGAAGCGTTTGGAAAAAGTCGTTTTGCCCGACGACGACGGCCCCGCGATCAGCACAATGCGCTTGCCCGACGACGCGACCCGTTCCGCCAAATCCTCGATTTTCGCGGCGTGCAGGTCCTCTGACATTTGAACGATTCTCTGCCCGTCGCCCCGCTCCATGCTGCGGTTGAGGTCGCTGACGTAGGCGAGGTCGAAAGCGTTCAAAATCTTCCGCTCCTCTTCATACGCGGCAAAAATCTTGTCGTCCTTGCCGTACGGGATGATACGAACCGGGTCCGACGGGTGCGGAAACCGGAGCAGCACGCCGTCATAGTAGACATCGAGGGCAAAACAGTCCACATACCCCGAGGACGGCGCCATCAATCCGTAGAAATAGTTCGTATATCCGTCAAGGTGGCACACGTTGACAAAATGGACGTCCGGCGCGCTTTGCAGGAGCTCCCGCTTCTCCGCGGCCCCGATCTTTTCAAGATATTGGAACAGCGCGTTTTTGCCGACTGTATCCACGCTGATGGGCAGATTGGCGTCGACGATTTCCCACATCCGCTTTTCGATCCGCCCGAGCAGCGCCGCCGTCAACGGTTCGCCCGCCCCATCCGTTTCAATGGCGGTGAATATCCCCCGATTGACCGAATTGTGAATAATAACAGGCACGTCGCCGAGCGTTTCCCGTACCGCTTTCAAATACACAAGGCTGAGCGTCCGCTGGAATGTCCGGTTGGCCGTGTTATCGCGGATATCGCACAGCGTAATCGTACACGGCTTGTCGATTACATAAGTAAGGGCGACGTCGCTGCTAAAAACCCGCGCGGTAATGATCCGGTGCGGCAAATGCGAGCGATATTCGCCAAGAAGTTCCTCAATGGTAATCCCCGCGCTCACCGTGCGCTCGATCGGCGCCGCGCCCGGTTCAACATATAAAGTAATCGCAATGTCCATATAGCTCCCTATCCTTCTTCCTGCTTCCTTTTTCTATTTGTGGCTTGAGTATACCACAAATCCGATATATAATAGAAAGACTCCATGCCTTTTGGGTAGGAAAATTAACATTTTATCGTTTCGGTGATTCATCACGGAGGAACAAAACAATGGCTGAATTAACAGGCACAAAAACGTACGACAATTTGATGGAAGCGTTCTCGGGCGAGTCGCAGGCGCGCAACAAGTATACTTTCTACTCCTCGCAAGCGGCCAAAGACGGCTATCGGCAAATCTCGAACATCTTCGCGGAAACCGCGGGCAACGAGAAAGAACATGCCGAGCTCTGGTTCAAGTATTTCCACGGCATCGGCACAACGGCCGAAAACCTCATAGACGCAGCCGCCGGCGAACACTACGAATGGTCGGACATGTACAAGAGAATGGCCGAGGACGCGAAAGCGGAAGGCTTCACGGAGATCGCGCTGCAGTTTGAAAATGTAGGCAAGATCGAGAAAAGCCACGAAGAACGCTATCTGAAACTCAAGGACAACATCGACACCGGCGCCGTTTTCGCGCGCTCCGAACCCGTCGTTTGGAAATGCAGCAACTGCGGATTCAAATACACCGGGACGAAAGCCGTCGACGAGTGCCCGGCCTGCAAGCACCCGCAAGCATACTTCGAGCTTGACGCCATCGCGTATTAGCCCCTGGCGTTATTCCGGACGTATCTCGTCATTCTGAGTGAAACGAAAGAAGCAAGTCCTCCGCGATTTGCTTCTTTATTTCGCTCCCTTTCAGCGCTTCGATAATCGCAAGCGCGAACACCATGGCCGTCCCCGGCCCGCGTGATGTAATCACTTTCCCGCTGACGCAAACATCTTCGCGCGACACCCGCGCCCCTTCGAGTTCCTTTTCAAAGCCCGGGTAACACGCCGCTTCTTTCCCCGCGAGCAGCCCGGCATGGCCGAGTACCATCGGCGCCGCGCAAATCGCCGCAAGCCATTTTCCCTGATTGAAAAACGAGAGCAATTTTTCACGCAGCCCCTCATGCGCGTCGAGGTTTGCCGCCCCCGGCATCCCGCCCGGAAGCACGATGACCTCGCAGCGCTCATATACCGCATCCTCAAAAAGGATATCGGCAATCACCTCAATTCCGTGCGCGCCCGTCACAGGCAGCCGCCCGGCGACCGACACCGTTTCCGTTTCGATGCCCGCGCGCCGAAGCAGATCAACCGCCGTCAACGCTTCGATTTCCTCAAATCCATCCGCCAAATGCACATAAACCATATTCATCCTCCTAAAAATACAAACGCTTATTGATTATTTTAATTCCTACGCAAACATTCTTTCTTCTTCGCGGGTCAGCCGTTTCGCGATCGAATATACTATTACAAAGACAAAAAGTGAAATCACAAACACCGCCGCAAACGCCTCCATGCGGAAAACCTGTCCGAACATCTCCGGCAGCAGATCGCCGGGGCGCGGGGCGTCGCCAAGCAGTTTTTCCATGAGCGGGTCGAGCGCCCCATCCGCGGCCGCGAGGTAGAGCGTTCCGCACATTATCGCAATATAGACCGCGATCGCGGCAAGAAAACTGTGCCGCAGATACTTTTTGCGCCCAAAGAACAATACCAATACGAAAAAAACGGCGGACAGGACGGCCATCGCGCACATGACGACGAAGCTTTTGTCCAAAACACCCCGCAGCGCGTGTACGCGGACCTGCTCCATGAAGCCGAAAACCGGAATCTGCTTGCCCCGGACCTCCGCCGTGACCGAAAGCTCCTCGCTCTTGTGCATCATGTATTCCGAGATCGCATCCGCGATTTCATCCGCGCTCACACTCAGCTCCAAATCTTTCAGAATTTCGCTGCGGCCGATCTCAAAGCTATACAAATCGGGCACGCGAAAAATGATATTTCCCGCGAACAGCGCCGCCGTGAACGGGATCATTACCGCAAGCAATACCGCGCAGACGCGCATGAGGGCGTACGTCAACGCGCCGGACTGACTGCCGCGGCGGGTTTCCCGGTAGCCGGCGATATTTCTCTTGATCTCGCGTTTCGCTTTCCACGATCTCGCCATGAGGGCGCTTCGTCACCGCATCGGAACTACGACGTCATTTTTTTCGGGATGCTCGCGGTACCACTTGACCGCATACGGGCAGATCAAGACCGCTTGCCGGCCGTCGTCTTTCAGCGTCGCGTAACACAGCTCCATGAGCTCGCCCGCAACGCCTTTCCCGCGCAGCGAATCGTCGACAAAAGTGTGGTTGATGGCGACGACGCCATCCTTGTATTTCGGGAATGTGACCTCCGCAATAATCTCGCCGCCCGCGTCCTTCGCATATATCCAATTGGG
>JAITNA010000123.1 GCA_031290715.1 Eubacteriales Family XIII. Incertae Sedis bacterium
CAATGCCGCCGCAACACGGCACGTCCATTCTCACAATGGTCAGCGACTTTATGTTGTTTGCCTTGATGATTTCTGCCAGCTTTTCGCTGTAATCAACTTCATCCAGTTTCGGGCAGCCGATGAGCGTAATCTTGCCGCGCATATACTCATTGTGGAAGTTCGCTCTTGCGTAGGCGGCACAGTCAGCGGCAATGAGCAGGTTCGCTCCGTCAAAATACGGCGCGTTTGTCGGCGCAAGTTTAATTTGAACGGGCCATTGCCGAAGCGCGCTTGTTGACGCTCCTATTTGCGCAGACACATTTTCCCGCGCTCGCGAAATAGCATGTGCGTTTGCCCCCGTACACCCTCCGGTGGGCGCTTTCTTTTCCATATGCTTTTTCGCCCCCACGTCATTATAAGCAGCGGCCTCCCGTTCCACAAAGCGAATCGCCCCTGTCGGGCAAACAGGCAGACAGTTTCCAAGTCCGTCGCAATAGTCGTCACGCAGAAGTTTCGCCTTGCCGCCCGCGATTCCGATTGCGCCCTCGTGACAGGCGTCGGCGCACAATCCGCAGCCATTGCATTTTTCCTCGTCTATCTTGATTATCTTGCGTAACATATAGCGCGCCTCCCGTAATCTCCCGTAATGCCTCATTGACTTTGTGCGTCCATTGTAGCATAACAAATTCAACATTTCAGTGGTTCCAAACAGCCGCTCCGGAGCCGAGCAGATCTCGATGCCGTCATGGTTCGTTGAAAAAGATTTGATTTGCGCTGATAGCTGCTTCCTGCTTCTACTTCCTGCTTCCTGCTGATTTCTTCTACGCGTTCTATTGCCTGAAGTGTTCGTTTTCCCATGCGCATGGAAATGGGCATGGACATGGACATGAAAATGGAAATGGACAGCATCTGATCAAGAATATTATTCTCGCCGATCTGGAGTGAACGCGCTGTCCGATCTGTTCGGATCCGCAAGCGCGTCAACATCTGCGGCGCCCCGCACGGTCTCGAATTCATCCAGCATGGCTTTCGAGGGGGGCGCGGAGACAAGGCTGACCACGACCGTGAAGAGGAACGACACGATGAACCCGATCAGCAGCGAGTAGACGCCCGTCGCGGCAGCAAGCGTTTCGCCCGCCCCCACGGGGATGTAATCCCATATGATCACGGTGAGGCCGCCCGAAATGACGCCCGCGAACGCGCCCGCGCGGTTGACTCTGCGCCAATACAGGGAGAGCAGCACCAGCGCGCCAAAAGTGGAGCCGAAACCCGACCAGGCATTCGACACCAACCCCATAA
This sequence comes from Eubacteriales Family XIII. Incertae Sedis bacterium, assembly GCA_031290715.1. Taxonomy (GTDB): domain Bacteria; phylum Bacillota; class Clostridia; order Peptostreptococcales; family Anaerovoracaceae; genus JAITNA01. The sequence continues at coordinate 1,279 of JAITNA010000123.1, forward strand.
TGGAGGATGTCCGGTTTGTGGCGATGATGAAGGCAATCGCGGCGATCACGATGACGCTGACGCGGCTCACCCATACGAGATGCCGGTCGCCCGCCCCCTTGTGAAGCGCGTTTTTGTAAATGTCGCTTGTGAAAGACGACGCGGTGACAAGGAGCTGGGAATCGGCCGTCGACATGATGGCGGCGAGGATCCCGCAGAGGAAGAAGCCGCCGAGGAGCGGCGCGTAGGCGACCGCGCCTTCGCTCAAGAACAACCGCTGAATGAGGACGATGAACACCGTTTCGGAATCGGCGAGGTCCACGAGCGCCATCTTGCCGACAAGACCTGTTATGATGGCAAAGATGAGTGTGACCGCCACCCAAATGATGGCGATGATGGCTGATTTTCTCACGGTCTTGTCGCTTTTGATGGCCATGAAACGCACGAGAACATGCGGCATGCCGAAATAGCCGAGTCCCCACGCAAGCTGGGAGACGACGGAGATCGCGGACTGCGTGCCGCCCGCGCCGTCACCCAACACGTCAGTGAATCCCACAGGCAGCAGAGCGGTATCCGCGATTGTCGCGTACGCGACAATCGGAACAAGAAGGATGGCCGCGAACATCAACAGCCCTTGTATGAGATCCGTCCAGCATACGGCGCGAAAACCGCCGAGGAAGGTATAGGCGAGGATGAAGACCACGCCGATGACGAGCGACAGATTGTAGTTGAGCCCGAAAATCTGCTCGAAGAGGGTCGCGCCCGCGACGAAGCCCGACGCCGTGTAGACTGCGAAGAAGATGGCGATGAAGATGGCCGACGCGATGCGCAGGATCTTTGAAGTGTCATGAAAACGGTTTTCGAGATACTCGGGAATCGTGATCGAATTGCCCGAAACAATGGTGTAGCGCCGAAGCCGCTTGGCGACGATGATCCAGTTGAGGATCGTGCCGATGCCGAGGCCGACGGCAATCCAGACCTGTCCTGTGCCGAGCGCGTAGACGGCGCCAGGCAATCCCATGAGCAACCACCCCGACATATCCGACGCCTGCGCCGACAGCGCGGCCACCCAAGCGTTCAGATTCCGGCCCCCGAGAAAATATTCCGAGAGATTGGTGTTGCGTTTGTAGGAAAACGTGCCGATCACGATCATGACAGCGACATAAACGACAAAAGCGATGATAATCCAAATAATATTGTTCATAACCTACCTCCGGCGCTATTCTATCACAATACCGCGTCGTTGCGAAGGGATTGTCTTCGCCCGCGCGGACCTGTCTCCTTGTGGGTATTATTGACATATTATATATTTAATAGTAATATTTGGTTTGCTTAACAAAGTGTACGGTCAAATCGTATGATGGGAGAAGAAAGTGTACAGAGAGTTTGGTCATTCTGAGGATGCGGGAAATCCGCTGGATGCCGCGAAGATATTCCGCTCAAGCATCAAATCGACAAAAGCATTGGCGGCCCCGGCGCCCGGCATGGGCAGCATTGCCAGAGGGACGCAAACGTCAATCCCAGTGTCCGTGACGCCCAGTATCCCTCGGCCGCTTTTGTCCGGGCCAAACAGCAGCGTTCGGCGAACTTGGCCGATACATCCCTCCAAATATCCGGACATCGATCTCTTTGCGGTCGCCGTCATTCGGCGGCAGCGCTCGGCGGCGGATGCGGCCGGAACTTGGTCCGGCATGGACGCGGCGGCCGTTCCGGGCCGACGGGAATATCGAAACACATGCACGCGCGCGAATTCGGCTTGCTCGACAAATGCGTGGCTCTCCTCAAAATCTTCCTCCGTCTCCCCCGGAAAACCCACGATCACGTCTGTGGTGACCGCGAAGCGCGGATCTGTCCCGCGAAGCGCTCGGAGGATCGCGTGGTAATCCTGCGGCGCATACGGGCGCCCCATTGCCCGCAGTATGCGTCCGCATCCGCTTTGAAGCGAGAGATGAAACTGCGGGCAGATTCTCGGCAAACAGGCGATCCTTGACACGGCCTCCGCGTCGATCACCGTCGGCTCCAAGGAACCGAGCCTCAGCCTGTATTCGCGGAATCCGCTTTCGTCCGCCCTACCCCCGATCGCGCACAAACGTTCGAGAAGGCTGTAAAGCCCGTCCTTCATGCCCAGATCCCTGCCGTAGAGCGCCATGTTGATCCCAGTGACCACCAGCTCTTTATAGCCGTTCTCCAGCAACAGTTCCACATCCCGAATGACCTCTTCGGGCAACCGGCTTCGCACGCGCCCACGCGCCAAAGGAATGACGCAGTAGGCGCAGTTTCGGTCGCAGCCGTCCTCTATTTTCACGTACGCGCGCGTACGGCCGCCCAAAGCGCCCGGAATCGCCTCGCCGCTTCGGACAAGGTCGGCGCCGCGTCCCCGTTTCGTGAGCGCCGCCGCCAGAATCTCCGCCGTGCGTTCTTTTTCTTCGCTGGTGACGACCAAGTCGACCTCGTCCATACGCGCCAGCTCTTCGGCGGCCACTTGGGGATAGCAGCCAATCACGGCGATGATGGCGCCTGGGGCGTGTGCCCTCGCCTGCCGGATTCTTTGCCGCGTCCTGCTGTCCGCCGCGCGCGTCACCGTGCAGGAATTGATGACATACGCGTCGGCGGGGCTGCCCGGGGGGACCAACGCGAAACCCATCCGACCCAATTCCCGCGCCAAAGAGGCCGACTCCTGCTGGTTGACCTTGCATCCAAGCGTATAAATTGCGATCTGTGCCCTGTTCATGCGTTCCATCTTATAACGAACGGCACGAAATGTCACGCACCCTCCCAATGCCATTCTCCTTGTGGATATTATTTTCATAATATATATTTAATGGTAATCTTTAGTTTGTTTGACAAAGTGTACGGTCAAATCGTATGAAAATGAAAAGGAATTCCAGATGCACCTCCTGTTGGCCTATCCGAAATCCGTCAAGGACAACCCGACCGTGCGAGAAAGGGAGATAGAACCATATTACACGCTCGGCTTGACAAAATAATTTTACGTATATACAATAAACATATGATATACGAACGGGACGAAAAAAACGGGTGTCAAACATCAAGAAGCACGGTCTTGATTTTGGGGATGCCATCGAAGTTTTCGACGGCCCATTTGGGATTGAGATCATTGACGATTGTGATTACGGGGAAGAAAGGATTATTTTCATTGGGCTGCTTCGCGGGATACTCGTCACCACAATATCGTTTGCGGACAGAGATGTGCGAAGGATCATCTCTTTCAGGAAAGCGACCAAAGAAGAAGCGGGGTTTTACGAAAATGGGTATTGTTAACTATACGAAGGAAGAAATAGCGGGTATGAAAAGCGAGACGGATTGGGACAGGCTCCTATCCATGAAAGAGGAGGACATCATCATTGACGGGGACAGCCCCGATGTTGTCGCCGGCATCAAGTCCGGGCGAATGAAAGTGCGCGGGAGGCCGAGGCTGCAAGACAAAAAAGTGCCGATCTCTATCAGGTTGGAGCCTGACACGTTGGAATCCCTGCGGGCGCTCGGACCCGGCTGGCAGACAGAATTAAGCAATAAAATCTCAGACTGGGTAAGGGCTCAGCATACTGATGCCCCCCGGTGACATCACCATGTGGTAACTATCAAATTTTCAGCAATTTTCAGCGAATGAAAGGAGAGCAAGATGATTCTGAAAGACAAAGTTGTGATCGTGACCGGCGCGGCGGGAGGGCTCGGCCGGGAGTTTTCGCTCCGTTTCGCCAAGGAGGGCGGGAAAATCATCGCGGCGGACATCGCGGACACATCGGAAACCGCGCGCCTCATACACGAAGCGGGCGGCGAAGCTGCCTGTGTCAAGGTCGATATCACGGACTTCGCGAGCGTGGAGTCCATGTGCAAAACGGCAGAGGACGCTTACGGCGGGATTGACGGGATTGTCAACAACGCGGCGATCTACGCCGGGCTCACGATGGAGCCTTTCCATCAGATCACGGAACGGGAATGGGACCGCGTGATGACTGTCAACGCGAAGGGGACTTGGCTCTGCTGCAAAGCCGTCTATCCTTATTTGGCCAAACGCGACGGGGGCTCCATCGTCAACATCGCCTCGGCCTCGATCTTGGAAGGCAATCCTTTCTTCGCGCACTATACGGCGAGCAAGGGCGCGGTCTGGGCGCTTACGCGCAGCGTGGCACGTGTCGTCGGCGAGCAAGGCATCCGCTGCAATTCCATCACCCCCGGCTACACCATGACGGACGCTTCGAGAGGGCTTGCCGGCGACCCCGAGTCTTTTCAGAAGAATTATGACTACAGCATCCAGACCCGTTCCATCCATCGCGCGATGGAGCCGAATGACGTCGTGGGCGGGGTCTTGTTCCTGCTGAGTGACGAAAGCGTCTTTATGACCGGCCAGAACCTGAACATCGACGGCGGCTGCATCAACTATTGACGTCAGGATCAAGTCAAGGCTGCGCGGAAATCCCAGGAGAATATCCTGTGGCGTTTTCACGCTTATGGCGCACGGCAAAGATGCGCCGGATGGCGTTGCCGTAATATTATCCCGCAAACCATTTTGGCGGACAACGACTTATCGGAAAAGCCGATTTCTGGAGCTCTGAAAACCCGAAAACCGCCCGGAGCTTCGGCTCATGGGCGGTTTCGGGCTGCAATGAATGAAGAATGAAGGTGTTGTCGTAATGTG
>JAITNA010000151.1 GCA_031290715.1 Eubacteriales Family XIII. Incertae Sedis bacterium
TACCGCGAGGCGCGGCTGTTGAAAAACGCGCTCATTTCTTCCAAATCGACTGACATAATGTTCCCCCCATTTATGTACCCGTTTTGCCCAATTATACCACATGACGCCGCCAGATTGCGGCTTCAATGGAAGGCGATAACGCAGTTTTTGCGGGCAAAGCGGGATGATGCGCAATTCTCCCAACCGCCGCTGTCTAAACACAGAGAGATATTCGAGGCATTTGACATCAAGCCGCCGATGTGGTTAAATTTACTGACGGGATTTTAGGCTGGTTATATCAACGAACGCGGCGAATGGGTCATCGAACCGCGGTTCGGCGACTGCCACGATTTCTTTGCCATATATTGAGCGTTTTGGAAGCAGGGCGGACCGCTGGCTGGATTTTAGAAAGAGAGGGTTGAAAAAATGGCAATAATTGATTTGCAAGATTATGCGAACCAACAGGGGATCCCTTGGGATTTCGCAGTGGGCGCATATCAAAAATTACCTCAAGAAATGAGGTTGAAGAAATTTGGCGTATATCAAGTGGATGAAGAAAATCTCACCTTGCTTGGCTTTGACGAATTTAAAAAGAAGTTGAAACAGGAGTCGGAAAGGTTGGAGCAAGAGTCGCAGCAGGAAGCAGCGCGACAAGCAGCGCGGCCAGAGAAAAGAGCGAATCTGATTATCACTTCCAGCCCAAATATCGATGGATACCGAATAGTGGAGTATACGCAATATTTGTTCAGGGAAAGCGTTTTCGGAATGGGCTGGATCAGGGGCATTGCAGCAAGTCTGTCCAATATCACGGGGGGCGAGTCCGAATCGCTGTCAACCAAATTGAGACAGGTAAGAAAAACAGTTATTGGCGGAATCAAAGACGATGCTGTCGATCTGGACTGCAACGCGATTATTAGTTTTGACGTGGAGTATACGATGTTCGGGGATTCGCTGGTCGCCGCGATCGGGCACGGGACGGCTGTGAAAATAGAAAAAATATCGAAAGAAGAATTGCCGTCTTTTGAGAAGTGATGGGGTTGATGGTTGATGATGCGCAATGCCGAAATGATCAAGTCCTTACTGCTGCTGCCTGTGTCGTTGCTGGTTGTCGCAGGTTTTCTCTTCGCGCCGGTTTTTCAAGAGCCAGTTCATGCGGCGGAAACGGAAAATGTCGAGGGTGTCGATTATGATGCGCTTGTCATTCAACCCGAAGAAGTTGAGGCCTTGGGATTTGGGAAGACGCAGTTCGTGTAGGCCGATGTGATCACCAGGGAGAATTTTTATCCCGAAGGGTACACGATCACTGAAAAAGCCAGAGATGTGATGGTCGGCGGAAAATCATATATTTACGAGACAACCATCGAGCCGAAGCGGGGGATTTTCATCTTTATCAAAGAGTTTCGATACTGCGGATGGGCGCTTGAGGATTTCAGCAAAGAGCACTGGCATGCGGGCAGCGCTGAGTTTGGATTCGAACCTGTTTTTTGGACGGCAGCCCAGAATGATTGGGAGTTGGATGGGCGGGCGTATTCTTCTTGGGCAGCAATCGCGTACAAAGGGAGACTGTCTGTCAGCGTCTCGATTTCTGCGGCGACGGATGATGAGATATGGGATCAAGAGCCACCTTCGCTTGGCATTTCCTTGTTCAATACCCAGATCGGGAAAGTTCCGGAACTGCCTGATTTGGTGGACGAAAAAACATTTTGGGCGGCTTTTTATGCACAGTGGTCGTTGACCCTCGCCATCGTCGTTTTCTTGGGTCTCCTGATTGCATACTTCCTGTCGATCGTCAGCGACCGGGGCAGCAGGGAAGCCGTGAACCCGATTCGCAAGGCAATCTTCAAGAGACTGACGAACTACTCCAATGACACAAAGGGGATGACACAAAGGGGACGTCCCTTTTGTGTTTGATAGCGACATTTTTTTTCAATGAGCGTTGTGCTAAGGAATAAAGGTGTTGAAACTTCGCATCTACAACATAATAAAAGACGACCAAAAGGGCGGTGCCGGGAAAGCGTTTGATATTTTCATGTCTGCGCTCATTGTCCTGAATGTCGTGATGATCATTGCCGACACCTTTGACGGCCGCCCCTCTTCAATCGTCCGCATATCCAGCGTCGTTGAGGTCGTTTCCATTGTGATTTTCACGGCCGAGTACGCGCTTCGGATATGGACGGCGGACATGATCCGCCCCGAGCTGCGGCCGGCGCGGGCGCGGCTGAAATATATCACATCGGGAATGGCGCTCGTGGATCTGCTCGCGATTCTCCCATTCTACATCCCGTTTATCATTCCTGTTGACCTGCGCGTCCTTCGGGCGATTCGGCTCATACGCTTGGTCAGGCTGTTCAAACTCAACCGCTATACATCCGCGCTCGCGAGCGTCGGAAGGGTGATCAAGAACAAACTGCCCCAACTGGTTTCGTCTATGTCGGTCGTCCTTATCCTCATGATCATCTCGTCAATCCTGATGTACAACATAGAGCACGACGCGCAGCCGGAGACTTTTCAAAACGCCTTTTCCGCGATGTGGTGGAGCGTCGCCACATTGACGACGGTCGGTTATGGCGACATTTACCCCGTCACAATCGCGGGGAAAATCATCAGCGCGGTTATCGCGTTGCTTGGCATCGGGCTCGTCGCGATCCCCACGGGCATACTCAGCGCGGGGTTTGTCGATGAACTTTCGCAAAAAAAGGACAGGGAGGCATAAGCATTATGGGATTTCGTTTCCGCAGAACAAAGAAGATACTGCCCGGCGTGAGGCTCAATGTCGGCAAGCGCGGCGTGAGCATGTCGTTTGGGCCGAAAGGGATGAAACACACCATCAGCACGACGGGGCGCACGACAACCACGGTCGGCATTCCGGGGACAGGGCTTTCTTACTCCAAATCAAACGTGCAGGGTAAACCAAAGGCCGCTGCGGGCGCAAATCCGCCTTATCCCACCGCGTTGTCACGAAAACTGCAGGCTGTCAAAATAGTTTCCGGCATCATAATAGCCATTCTGATTTTTGCATCAGTGATGAGCGTGATCCTATGATCCCCGGCGTCCTATACGGCAGATATTCCTCCCACGCGCAGAATGACGCGTCCATTGAGCAGCAGTTCAAGGACTGCCGCGAGTATTGCGAGCGGAATGATATCCGGGTCATCGCCGAGTACGCCGACCGTGCGCTCACGGGCACGAACGACAACCGCCCGGAGTTCCAGCGCGAAAAAGGATTTCGCGGTCGTGGTCTGCTGGAAAGTCGACCGCTTCGCGCGCAACAGGTACGACTCCTCGATATACAAATACAAGCTCAATAAAAACGGCATCCGCATCGTATACGCGAAGGAGTCCATCCCCGACGGGCCGGAGGGCATCCTGCTCGAGTCCATCCTTGAAGGCTCCGCCGAGTATTACTCCGCGAACCTTGCGCAGAACGTTCGGCGCGGCATGGACGCGAACGCCGCCCTCTGCAAAGTCAATGGCCGGACACCGTATGGATATAAAAAGGGCGAGGACGGACGCTATGCGATTGATCCCGCATTCGCGCCCATTGTACAGCAAATTTTTGAGGACTATGCCGCAGGCGTCCCCGTCGAACGCATGATCCGCGAGATGAACGCGATGGGGCGCAAGACATCGTCCGGCGGCCGCTTCGGCAAGAATTCGTTCCGGGCCATCCTTGCGAACGAGAGATATACGGGCGTGTACTTATACAAAGATGTGCGCATTGAGGGAGGCATCCCGGCAATCATTACGCGCGAACTATTCGAGGAGGCAAATGCGAAAATGGACAAACGGAAATACGCGCCCGCCCGCGGGCGACTCGTTGATTACACGCTCACTGGAAAGATATACTGCGGCCTTTGCGGGGAAACGATCATCGGGACGGCGGCAAAGAGCAAAACAGGGCAGGACTACTGGTACTATAATTGCTCAGGGCGCAGGAACGGGAGCGGGTGCAAAAAAAGCTCCGTGCGCAAGGAATGGCTCGAGGCGTTTGTCACCGATACAATCAAGGAAACCGTGCTCACCGATGAAATGATCGCGAAGATTGCACAGGCAGCCGAGGATATGCAGCGCAAGGAGCGCGACAAGCCTCTACTTAAAAACCTCGAGAGGCAGCGTCAAAAGAACGAGCGCCTCATCGGAAACCTTGTCGGGGCGATCGAGGAAAACGGCATGGACGAAGACCTCGGAAAGCGCCTTGCCGAGCGCAAAGAAGAGCGCGAATATCTCATAAACCGTATTGCGGAGGAAAATACGAACGGCGAAATCATCGAAAAAGACGCTATTATGTTCTGGCTTGAAGGCATCCGCGAGGGCATGGAAAGCGCCTCCGGCATGAGTTCGGCCTTGCAGGATATTTTCGTCCGAAAAGTCTATTTGCACGATGACAAAATGACGATCATTTGCAAAATCCGAGAGGGCGAGGATGTTGAAATTTCAAAGAGTTTCGCTGATTCCATCTCCCAAATGGAAAGCGATAACACAGTTTTTGCGTTATCGCCGTTTGGTGGGCCTTCAGGGACTTGAACCCGGGACCGTCCGGTTATGAGCCGGATGCTCTAACCAACTGAGCTAAAGGCCCTCGTATATGGTCGGGGCGACACGATTTGAACGTGCGACCCCCTGCTCCCAAAGCAGGTGCGCTACCAAGCTGCGCTACGCCCCGGTCAATCGATCCGAACAATCGCCTTGGCAATAAACCGCAAGCGGGCGAACATCGCCCGCCCGGCGATCCGTGCCTATGGCAGGGGTAGAAGGATTTGAACCCTCGACGCGTGGTTTTGGAGACCACCGCTCTGCCAACTGAGCTATACCCCTATGAAATTGGAGACCTAACCCGATTTGCGCAAGCAAATCGTTGGTAGGTCCCATGCGAAAGGCACAGCGCTTCAGCGCGTGGCGCCTTGCCGTGGCGGAGAAGCCGGGATTCGAACCCGGGCGCCGCTTCGCGCGACCTAATGGTTTAGCAAACCATCCTCTTCGGCCTCTTGAGTACTTCTCCGTATGCTTGCAAATCTGGCGGAGGGAATGGGATTCGAACCCATGTGGGGTTGCCCCCTAACGGTTTTCAAGACCGCCCCGTTATGACCGCTTCGGTATCCCTCCCAATTCGATCCGCCTATTCAATTGTGGTGACCCGGCGGAGTCTCGAACTCCGGACACCTTGATTAAAAGTCAAGTGCTCTACCAACTGAGCTACCGGGCCACGGTACCATTATGGCAGGGGTAGCAGGACTCGAACCTACGCATGACGGAGTCAAAGTCCGTTGCCTTACCGACTTGGCTATACCCCTATGTCGGTTCCCTATTCATTTGGCGAGCCCAGCAGGATTCGAACCTGCGACCCACAGTTTAGAAGACTGTTGCTCTATCCAACTGAGCTATGAGCCCGCGAAAACCCGTGGCTGACCGCCAATTCGATCCGCAGTTTTGTATTATTACACAAGAAAGGGGAAAATGCAAGAATTTCGCAAAAATGCGCATGACGGCCTAAAAAACGGCCTAAAAAATAAAATAAACGGGCGTTTACTTTTTGTTCGCGTTTTGTTATGATGATGCAAACAGCACGAACGTATTGTCTCGCCGGCAGAAAATGGCGGGACGCGGCGAAGCGCGGCGGGGCGGTGATATCCGCGCCGAGGTTCTGAAACAAGGAGGTACGCGATGGATCAGTTGAAGCCAAGGGAACAAAAGATCTACGATTTTATGAAAAAGGAAACGATGAAAAAGGGCTATCCGCCTACGGTGCGTGAAATTTGCACGGCGCTTGGCATCAAGTCGACTTCGACGGTGCACAAGGACATCGCGCGGCTTGAGGCCAAGGGCTATTTGAAAAAAGACCCCGCAAAACCGCGTGCGATTATGTTCACGGACCGCTCGTTTGACACGTATATCACAAATGTCGATTTGTCACGCGAGGATGTGCTCGACATTCCCATCGTCGGTCAGATTGCGGCGGGCACGCCGATTACGGCCGAGGAAAACGTGAGCGGCTCTTTCCCCGTGCCCGCAGCCTACGTGAAAGGCGAAAATTTCATCTTGACCGTGCGCGGCGAAAGCATGATCGGCGCCGGCATCTTTGACGGCGACAAGATTCTCGTGCGGATGGGCAGCGAAGCGAGCAACGGCGAAATCGTCGTCGCGATGCTGCAGGGGTTTGAGTCCGAAGCGACGGTCAAGACGTATTACAGGGAGGGCGACCAGATCAGGCTGCAGCCCGAAAACGACGCCTTTACGCCCATCATCGTGAAAGACGTGCAGATACTCGGCATCGTCAAAGGCGTGTTCCGTTACTTGAACTAAAGCAAAATCAACTTAAAGGAAGCGCTGATTAAT